>NZ_JBJXVK010000001.1:0-247960 GCF_046159765.1 Pectobacterium artocarpous | reverse complement strand
TTTTTAAGTCATTTTAAATGACTCTGAGGTGTCTAACAAACCAATAGCGATTCACACCGCTCAAGATCGGCTATCATTGCTGACTGATGATGACGGCTTCCAACCATAATTCCCTGCAATTTCTGCTGTCTCGCCATTAGCATGGCGGTAGGTACCTGTCCCTGTACGCCTGTCAGTACACCAATCATTGCTATCGTGCCCCCCACTCTGGTTGCCTGTATAGACTGTGCCAGCGTGCCCGGCCCCCCAATTTCGACTGTCAGATCTGCACCACCGCCAGTTACTCTGGCAACAGTTTTCCCCCATTCCGGAGCTTCAAGGTAATTGATAACCGTTTCCGCCCCCAAAGCCAGAAGACGCTGCACTTTTTCTTCTGACGAGGTGGTGGCAATAACCCGTGCTCCCGCAGCCAGAGCAAACTGCAAAGCAAAAAGCGAGACACCGCCAGTACCCAGTATCAGAACGGTGTCACCCGCTTTGATAGCGCCCTCAACAAAAAGTGCCCGCCATGCTGTCAGAGCGGCGGTTGGCAGGGTAGCTGCTTCGATCGAAGTTAAATGTCGCGGGGCTCGCGTGAACCAGGACGCAGGGCGAGACACGTAAGACCTGGCATATCCGTCAACTCCATCGCCGGGGGTGGTTGAAAAGCCTGGTATGGGTTGCTGTCCCTGATTCCAGCCAGGGAAAAAACACGAAATAACACGATCACCAACTGAAAACTCACTGACGCCACTACCAGTTTCCGTCACTGTGCCTGCCGCATCCGTCAGGAGTATTCTGCCTGGCTGGCTGGGTAAATGCCCGATAACAACATTGAGATCGTGCTGATTGAGCGAGCTGGCTTCAATCTGTATACAGATTTCATCTGTTGCTGGAGTTACCAGAGATTCAGACTCTGCAAACTGCAGATGATCGATGCCGGACTGATAGCCAAGTTTCACGGTTGTCATATATTTTACCCTTGAGTCAGTAAGTTACTGGAGGTCACGGTCAGAAAGAGTTGTCTTTCATAATGCACAATCAGCGACTGTAACTTTTGTGTCTTTGAAATCATGAGTTCCATGCTCATAAGAAAATTACCGAAAAAGATGCCGGACTGCTGCCGTTCGCACACTTTGGCTCAACGCCTCCAACGATGCAGAACGGATATTCCAACGGTGCCAATACAGCCGGATATCAATAGGATTCTCGACCTGAAACGGTACTAATACGCCTTTTTCCGTGTGTGATGAGGCCACATGCTCCGGAATCATTCCCCACCCTAGCCCTCTGCAAATGGCGCCAACAAAAGCCGCTGTTGAAGGAACAAATTGCTGTGGCGGTTCAATTGCGGCAGGAACCAGCGATGCTATAAATAAGGATTGTAATCTGTCCTTATTATTAAATATCAGAAGCGGCGCGTTCTGGAAGCTGTCTGCGTCGATGCCGTTAGCAAAGTACGTGTCGTGAAATATCTGTGAGCAATAGGCGCGATAACGCATCGTTCCTAAATATTCCACGCCGCAGCCTTGAATCGGTTCCGGGCTGGCACTTACCGCTGCCATGACTCGGCCTTCACGCAGCAAGGTTGCCGAATGCTCCTGATCCTCGACAAGAATATCGAGCAAAATATCAGACTGGCGGAAGGCATCTTCCATCGCATCCAGAAACCATCCATCTATTGAATCTGCATTCACGGCCACTGAAATACACTGCCTGGCTGGCATTTCAAGCGTGCTAAAAAGCTCGCTCTCTAACATATCTATCTGTTCTGCATGCCGAAGTAGCGCTTGCCCTGTTGGTGTCGCTCGGCAGGGATTGCCTCTTACGATCAACACCTGACCCAATTGATCTTCCAATTGCTTGATTCGCTGACTGATGGCAGACGGCGTGACGTGAAGTTTACGCGCTGCAATGTCAAAACTGCCACTACGGACAATCTCCATAAACGCTCTCAGGGAAGGATAATTCAGGTGCATGGCTATTTTTATTAACAATATCAGGATGGTTTAATTTGCCTTAATTAAGGCGGCGATACAACTTGCACTGCGTTGTGGATACAACGGTCGATATTGGGGACATGTGGGATGAATGCGGGCAAGAATCACAGGCATGTCGAATATATTCAGCCGGCGACCATGTGGTCGCCGGGTGATAACATTTATTTTTTATTTTAATGGTGTAAATGTAAAAAGACTTACCAGTACAACTCCGATAAGCCTTTTTATCTGCACGGTTTTATCGACAGCCTGAGTTCAACTGCCAGCCCTTAATTCAACCGATAGTCCAGCGTGATATCGGCTTTAAGCACTTTTGACACCGGGCAACCCGCTTTCGCTTTTTGGATGATGCTATCGAATGTGGCGTCATCAATCCCTGGTAGCTTCACCTTGCTGTGCAGCGCGATTTTAGTGATCGCGAACCCGCCATCGACTTTATCCAGCGACACATCCGCGGTGGTATCAATCGACTCCGGCTTGTGGCCTTCTTCACCTAACATCAGCGATAGCGCCATAGAGAAACAGGCTGCATGCGCCGCTCCAATCAACTCTTCCGGATTCGTGCCGGGCTTGCCTTCAAAGCGGGTATTGAAACCATAAGGTTGCTGCTGCAATGCACCACTTTCCGTTGATACGGTGCCTTTCCCCTGCTTGATATCACCTTCCCAATACGCTTGCCCTTTCTTATGAATGGTCATGCTATATCCTCATCTTCATTGTTACAAATTAGCGATTGGCCGCTATTCTCGATACTGCGAAATAACATTATCGTCATACACTTTAAACCGTAGAACACATTGGGAAGAAAACCAAATTGATTGGTTCATTTACATAATAATTTCATCGTATAGAAATAAACTCGCTGATATATTCACTGCTTTATTATTTTAAGAAAAAACCTATTTTCCTGTTTATACAAAACGCAGATTATCGACACACCAGAATAATGTATTTTCAAAAAATGGATTTCCGTTCTGGCGTTTTTATTTATACAACTCACCTATGTTATGAATCTTGAATCATATTGGATGTGAAACATGAGTAAAATAACCTCATTAGCCTTGTCTGCATTATGCGTTATTCCTCTGATTAATACCGCTCACGCTCAGTGGGAACTGGACGATATCTGTTACGGCTACGCCACCGCAACGGGTTCTGGCTATCAGGGCGGCGCCCTTTTACTGGATCCTATACCACAGGACATGGAGATTACGGCATTAAACCGGAACCAGTTGGATTATCGTGGTGTGAAGGCGTCACTTGCAGGGGCTTACTTGAAAGTGAATGGGCCAAAAGGCAGTACGGTGGTTTATGTCACGGATCTCTACCCTGAAGGTGGCGATTGTGCATTAGATTTATCATTTAACGCCTTTGAAAAAATAGGCGATCTACGGGATGGGAAAATTAATATCGACTGGACGCTGATTGAAGCACCGGTAAATGGCAACGTCATTTATCGCATAAAAGAAGGCTCAAATCCTTATTGGGCTGCGGTACAATTCAGGAATGTAAAATATCCGGTTATTGAAATGAAATATATGCGCGATAACCAATGGATTGCCGCACAGAAAACCGATTACAACCACTTTATTGTTGAGCACGTTGGAATGAACAACATTCCCATTGAATTCACCGATGTAAAAGGCAATGTTCTCAGTGATACGCTGCCGCCAATGTCACAGAGCACATCATCCGCTTACCTGATCACGGGTAATGTTCAACTGTAATCCTCATCGCCTTGAGGGAGGCTGGCATTGCGCAGCGTCCCTCATTTCTGCTCAAACCACAGCTCTGTTAAAACCACGGCGGAAAACGCATACTTCGTTTTTATCAGCATTTTCATCATATTATCTGGACGCCATCGGCTGCTCATGCGTAAACTTCGTGTTTCCTACTTTTTCTATTGCTCAAATATTTGTTAGTTTTATCACTTCTTTAAGCGTTTGATTCGCCATCATTCGCACTACAGTATACCCTGTCGCAGATTGCATTTTCTTTTCTGCTTTAGGCATCATTACAAAAGGTCTCTTTTGCGTGGCAAAATTATTTTTACGTAGTGGAAGTTTGGATGATTTTCTGGCGCTGGGCGAGAACGGGCAGCCAGTTTACGCATCGGCACTTCAATTGCGGGAAACGTTACGTCTCAGAAAACAACAGCAGATTGCCGATTGTCTGGCGATTCCCCAACCCAATGAATATGGCGACCGTATTGACTGGTATTCGCCGATTGACGGTAAAGTCACCTCCTGGATTGCCGCGAGCGAAGAAGAACGAGAAAAAGCGCTGGCATTACTGGAAACCTATCAGGCTGCCGTGGCCGATATCAGCCAGCACGCACAAAGTGCAGAAAAAGCCGGGCAGAAACTTTTCGGTGTTTTGCTGGCAAAAGCGATACAGTTCCCAGGAGCGAATCACGTCTATCTGGTGGATGGCAAACCGGTCTTAACATTTTGGGGCTTCGTCAATCTCGATAAGAAATCCCGTCTTGATGCGCTGGATTGCCTGCGGCCTGTCATCAAGGAAGTGGAACCGCTTTTTGTTGCCCCCGCTCCCGCGGCAAACGCACCAACGCTGCCGTTGGTCGATCCCGTTCCCGAGCCGAAACCACAGCAAGTCAGCCCACCGGAACTCATCGAGCCAACACTTACGTCTGTCGCAGATGCAGCAGCCGTGCCTGCTCGTCCACGATTCTTCCGTCTGTGGTGGTTGTTACCCGCCGCCGCGCTGCTGGCGATTCTGTCATTGCAAATACGCGGCTGCGTGTCTGGGCAAGACGACAAGCCCGCATCCGATTTTGCCGCGACGGTCAAATCGGAAAAACGCGCCCTGCCTTCTTCCACACCGGCTGAGCCTGCGCCGCAGCAAGAAAGTACACCTGCTGTTCCGCCTGTCGCAGAAAAAGAGAGTGTGAAAGCAACTGAACCTACGGTTGCCGTTCCCCCTGTTGCAACTGCACCTGTCGTTGAAGCCGCTAAACCAGAAGCTCCTGCGGCCACAGAACCGAAAGAGCCTGTTGCGCCGCCGGTTGAACCTGTCGCCGAGCCAGTGCTCCCTGCGGGCAAAGATGATTTAGTGATGCCAGCCGAAGCGGTAAAAATCGGTTCCATCAAATTCCTGAACGGCAACTGGCGCGTCATTATTGATGGCAAAGCGCCAATTACCGGCAGGCCGCCTAGCCTGCGCTACCAAATTCAAAATGGAAAAGGAACAGCGCGTATCACTCATGGTGACGGTGTCACGTGTCGCGGCAACATTGAGGCAGGATTAATGAGCTCCGGCAATCTGATCATCAACAGTCGTTCAGGCGCCCGTTGTTCCGATAATTCTCGATTCCAAATGCCAGAACTGGTCTGTAAACAAGGCGCTTCCGGCGCTGCGGCGGAGTGTATTGGTCGCTATGACGAAAACACCGTTTTCCCGATGACGATAAAGCGCGAGAGTAAATAATCATGTTGGCGACGATTACCGATTATAAACAACGCATTACGTTGATTCAGGACAGCGGGATTCAGTTTCTGGATTTTGCCTTGAAGCCACAGCTTTCGGCTGAGCAACCTAACAGCTACGTACGTAAAAGTGCCAACGGCCCTTTGCTGCACCTGCTTTACGATTCACACACGGACAAATTCCTGCTGCCTTCTGCCACAGGGATGCCGCCGGAAGTGGTAAAGCCAGAGCTGAGCATTCCGCTTGAGCAATCGCTAAAGCTGCTGGAGAAAATCTGGCTACCGCTACCTTTCTTCCGTTTTAATCCGCCGCGCACCTTTATGGGCGGGCCGGATAACTGGGCACGGATGCAGATTCTTGCGTTAGATACGCCCGATCAAGATGGCAACACGCATCGTATTTGTCTGGCATTCGATACCAAGACTTACCCGGAAGGCCACGAATACGAGTCGCTGGCGCCTAATGCCAATGACATCAAAACCGGCGGAAGTTTCGGGCTGGCTTACCACAGCGACGAACTAGGTGAATTCCTGGATGAGACCTGGGTCGACGGCTGGCTGCGTGAAGTCTTTACTCAGCGGGTTAAAGCGCTGGAAAACCGGGATAGTCACGATGTGAAAGTGGCGCTCAGGGGCTTTGAATATCAGGCACATTACCTGAATGTGTTGGATATGCTGGGCAATCAGCTCGAAATACCGGAAATTCGCATCAATACCAGCACGTTGCAGGAGCCAGCAGTCGACGTTGATCTGATTTTGGACGTCGGTAACTCGCATACCTGCGGCATTCTGGTTGAGGATCACGCAGACGAAAGTAACGGCCTGAAGCAGACCTATGAACTGCAATTGCGCGATCTGAGTGAACCACATTATCTGTACAACGAACTGTTCGAGAGCCGCGTTGAGTTTTCACAGGCGAAGTTCGGCAAAGAAAACTTCTCCGTAGAAAGCGGCCGTGATGATGCTTTCATCTGGCCGTCGATCACCCGCGTCGGGCGTGAAGCCAGCCACATGGCGCTGCTGCGTCAGGGAACGGAAGGATCGAGCGGTATTTCCAGCCCACGCCGTTACCTGTGGGATGAAGAAAGCTATGCGCCAGGCTGGCGTTTCAGCCAGACGGATGGGCATGCGCAGACTGAACCGCTAGCCACCGCCATGCCGTTGACTATCATGCTGAATGATGAAGGTCAGCCGCTCTACAACCAGCCGTTAGAAGAACGTTTACCGGTATTTTCGCCGCACTATAGCCGCAGTTCGATCATGACATTCATGCTCTCTGAACTGCTGGCACAGACGCTCATGCAGATGAACAGCGCCGCTCAGCGGTTGAAGATGATCCACAGCGCCGCGCCGCGCCAACTGCGAAATATCATTCTGACGTTGCCTTCTGCGATGCCAAAACCCGAACGTGAAATTTTCCGCCGCCGGATGCATGAAGCCATTGCACTGGTCTGGAAAGCGATGGACTGGCACCCGATGGATGAGGATTTTACCACGCCAGCCGACAAGCAGCAGAGTCGGGTTCCGGTGCCTGACGTGCAAATCGAGTGGGATGAAGCCACCTGCGGGCAAATGGTTTATCTGTATAACGAAGCACAGGTGAACTTTGGCGGCCGGGCGGAGGATTTCTTCGCCAGTATGGCGCGTCCGGATAAAGAGCTGGACGGGGGGGAACCCGCAGGAAAAACGCTGCGCATTGCCTCAATCGATATCGGTGGCGGCACCACCGACCTCGCCATTACGCAATACTTGCTGGATGACGGCGTCGGCAACAACGTTAAAATCATTCCTCGCCTGCTGTTCCGCGAAGGCTTTAAGGTCGCAGGCGACGATATTCTGCTGGACGTGATTCAGCTCTATATTCTCCCTGCGTTACAGGCCGCGCTGAAAACTGCTGGAATGGCCAGCCCGGATGCGCTGATGGCGAAACTGTTCGGCAATGAAGGCCGGATGGACGCACAGCTTACGCTACGTCAGCAGGTGACGTTACAGGTCTTCATTCCGATTGGCCGCGCGATTCTGGAAGCCTACGAGCGCTTTGACCCGCTGGATACCAGCGCCGAGATCGAATCCACCTTCGGTGAATTGCTGGAACAGGCGCCAACGGAAAAAGTGCTGGAATATATCAATACGGAAGTACAGCGCGAACTGCCGGTTAGCGATAGCGTATTCGATATCTTGCAGGTGCCACTCATCCTCAAACTGAGTAAGCTGCACGGCGAATTCCTGTCTAACAAAATGGACATCACGCAGAACCTGCGCCTGATGTCTGAAGTCGTGTCGCTGTATTCGTGCGACGTGCTGCTGCTGACGGGCCGCCCTTCGCGTTTCCCCGGTATTCAGGCGCTGTTCCGCCACTTGCAACCGCTGCCGATTAACCGGATGCTGTCGCTGGATGGCTATCACACCAATGACTGGTATCCGTTTAACAAACGTGGACGCATTGATAACCCGAAATCCACTGCTGCCGTCGGTGCGATGCTGTGCCTGCTGGCGCTCGATCTACGCTTGCCGGGCTTTTACTTTAAGGTCGGTGATTTCCAGCCTTATTCGACAGTACGTTACCTTGGCATGATGGACAGCAACAACGCGCTAACGCTGGATAACGTTTGTTACAGCGACATCGATCTGGATGCGCCGGATTTCGAGCTTGACCCGCAACACCGCTTCCAGGTACGCGGTTCACTCTGTCTCGGTTTCCGCCAGTTGGACAACGAGCGCTGGCCCGCCTCCTCGCTCTACATGCTCTCGATTGTCGATCAGGATTTGGCCCGTAAGGTCGTCGGCGACAGTAAGCTGTACGTTCGGCTTGCTGTGACGAAGAGCGACGATCAAGACAGCCCAGAGCGCTTTGAGATTGCTGATGCCGTGCTGGAAGACGGCACTCGCGTTCCGACACACCATTTACGACTCAAATTGAACACATTATCCGCTAACGGCTCAGGTGCGACCCATTATTGGATCGATAGTGGGAGTGTATTTAAAAAATGAAACGATTAACGCCCAAACAGCTTTCTACCCGACTCCATGGCCAGTTACAGGCCGTCGCGCAAGGCGTTGAACAGGCCATCAACTGGGTTGAGACCACACGCCAGAACGCCCCGCGTCTGGATATTGAAGCCGATCGTCTGATTGTCAAACTACGCCGTAACCACAATAAAGCACAGCACCTGTCCGATGTGGCGCTGAAAGAGATCGCTATCGGTTTTTTTGGCCTGTCTCAGGCGGGAAAATCCTATCTGATCGCCTCGTTGGCCGGGGGCGAAAACGGAAAACTGGAAACCTCATTTGAAGGCCAACAGCTGGATTTTATCGAGCATATTAATCCATCTGACCGGGCAACCGCGCTTGTCACGCGCTTTAGCCGACAGTCCGGTGTGAAGAACAAATCGTTTCCCGTTCAACTGCAACTGCTCAGTGAACTGGATATTGGCAAGATCATGGCCAACGCGTTTTTGAACGATCTCAATCAAGAGACAACGTTTGAAGAGCTGGATGAACGCCATATTGCAGAACACATTAAAACGCTACTGATGCATCGTCAGCCAGAGCCCGTTGAAGGCATGAACCGCGATGACGTGGTTGAACTGTGGGACTATCTCGCGCGGCACGACGTCAAACGGCAAAAACAGCTGGAAGCACACTTCTGGCCGATTGCAATTGAATTAGCCCCGTATCTCACCGTTGACGATCGCGCCCAGCTTTTCTCCGTGCTGTGGGGCGAACAGCATTCGCTGACTGCCGCCTATCGCCATTTCAGCCACACGCTGCAACACTTGTCCGGCACGCGTAAGCTGTTAGTACCGCTACGAACACTGGTGGATGATGAGTTAAAGCCGGCTGACGGCCTGATCGACGGTTCGGCGCTGGAACGGTTTCACAGTGCTGACGACCCTGGCGTGCTGGTGCGGCCGGTTCAGAATGGCCGCGCCGGGAAAACGACGGAGCTTTCGCTGGCAGAGTTAACGATGCTGACAGCAGAGCTGCTTATTCCGTTACATTCACCGCCCAAAGAAGCGCTGTTTGAGCAGGTTGATGTGCTGGATTTCCCCGGCTTCGGTGAGATCCGCGAAACGCGGGACAAGCCACCAACAGGACGACAACTTATACCGCATCCACTGGCGCACACGCTATTGCGGGCGAAACGTGCCTATTTGCTGGAACGCTACACCGATAATCAGGAAATGAACGTCCTGATGGTATGCAGCGCCGCCGGCGATCGTGGCGACGTTAAAGTGGTCGGCAAGGCGCTGGATCACTGGGTTAAACAGACTCAAGGCGAAAATGCACAGGTACGCAGCCATCGTAAACCGGGGTTGATTTGGGCGGTCACCCGTCACGATCGCCGTATTACGCACGGGCAAAACTACGATGCTGCGGTACAGCGTTATGTGGGTAATCCAGGCGACGCCTGGGGAACCATGCTGGCGATGGACAAACGCGGCGTCGCGCGTATGGCAACATGGCTGGGGGCTGAAGTTCATCGGGACGTTAAACTGGGGCGCATCAGCGAACAACTTAACGAACTTCAACGTGAACTCAGCGATAACCTGTTGGGGAACTGGTATCTGCCCGTTGATGTGGACGACCCAGCGGAAAAACAGCACGTCGCAGAAACTTTGCTCAAATCGCTCCAGACCCGCACAGGCGTGCACGGAGAGCTACTGGAACGGCTGCTGCCTTCACGCGATGAACTGCGTCGGCTGTACTTGCAACAGCAAGGAGCGAGCTATGGCGGTTTCCATGCCGATGTTGAGGACCTCTCTACGCCGTTAGCCAATAGCGATCCGTTTGGTGTTGGGATCGAAATCGATCTCTTTGCTGATGAACCGATCGCGCTTGACCAACCTGCAACGCCCGTTCTGACGCTCGATCATGGCTACGAGGCAGATTACGCCCACGGCGTTTACCGTTTCTGGATTAACCACTTACGCAACCTGCCAGAGAATGCCCCGCTTCTCGAGCTGCTGAATGTGCCGAAAGCGACGATCGAAATGCTGGTCGAGGAATTGATTACCGGCAGCATCCGCTTGCGGATCGAAGAGGCACTGGTCGATATGCTGGTTGATGGTGAGCCGTTGGGCATCAACCGCGAGAATAAAGCTGACCGTCAGGTTTCACGCGTGCTGACCATTCTCGGTGACTTTGTCGCCTGGCTCGGTTTCCAGCAACTTGATGAATCCTTGCGTCCTGCCAGTCGTATCAATCGTGGCCATAAAATTTTCGCTAAACCCGAAAAGCAGGCCGTCAGCTTTGGCGCTTCACAGCGCTTAACCAAACTGTCGCTCACACCCACCAACAATACGGCATTTTATATCTATGACTGGCTGGTTGGCCTAAATGAGATGATTATCCAGAATGCTGGCTACTCCGCCGCGCGGGAAGTCAGCGTGGAACAGCGCGAACAGTTGGGCACGATTCTGGCGTTAATTAAACCCACAGAGAAGTAATTTTCACCCTACCGTTGTCGATAGAGGAAACATGGCGTGACGTTGTCATAAAATTTGCGCCATGTTTCTTTTTTTTCTATACCTTCCCTCTAAATATGTCTCCCATCCCTTAGCTATTCCTACCTATCTTATTTGACGAACGATGGATTCAATCTATACCTAACTATACCTAACTATACCTAACTATACCTAAGTTGATACCTTTCCTGAGAGGCAAAAGACAATGAAACTGAAAGCACTTATCCTGACAGGCTTGCTCTTTTCCTGCGCCACCTTCGCGGCAAGCACGACGGTGGCGCTGAATGAAGCACTGCCAACGGGGGCTGGCGACAGTATTGGTAAGGTGTCCATTACAGAAACGCCGTATGGTCTGCTTTTCACTCCGAATCTGAAAGGTCTGGAAGCGGGTATTCACGGGTTCCACGTGCATGAAAATGCCAGTTGTGAACCTGCTGAACAGGACGGTAAGCCGGTTCCCGCCCTGGCGGCGGGCGGCCATCTCGATCCGAAGAAAACGGGTAAACACCTTGGCCCTTATAACGATCAGGGACATGTGGGCGATCTGCCCGGTCTGGTGGTGAATGCCGATGGTACCTCCACCTACCCGCTCCTGGCTCCGCGGATAAAATCACTGTCTGAGGTGAAAAACCACGCGTTGATGGTACATGTTGGTGGGGATAACTATGCAGACACGCCAGCAACATTAGGCGGTGGCGGAGCCAGAATGGCATGTGGTGTAATTAAGTAAGATTACGAGAAAGCCTGTGCGGTGCCACACGGCACCACACATTAACAGTAGTGGTTAGCGAATAGCGCGTTTTAATATGCGATTAGCGCTACTCAGGAAATCATCGGCAACCTTATTGACCTCTCCATTGCCGTAATCCAGTTTTTGCAAACTGCTCGTCCACAGTTGAACCAGTTCCTGATTTTCCATAAACGGTGAAACGGGCACCTTAGAGGTCGGTTGCTCCGCTGCCGCCTGATAGGCATTCGCTAACAGGTTACCAGCGTTGATCACCCCGATATCTTCCAGCAGTTTTTGCGCTTTCGGGTTAGCAGGCATCCCGTTTTGCAATCCTAGTGCCTTCACGCCTTCGGGGTCACTCAGCATGAAACTCATCAGCATCGCGGCTTCTTTGGGATGCTTACTGTTCTTGCTAATGGCGAACAGTGAAGACGGCTTGGTGGTAAGCCCCGAATCTTTTGCATCTGGCATCGTGATAAACGGCCCCGTTTCTAACACCGTCTCTTTAGGCATGTTGCTGGAATAGGTGTAGATAGCTGAATCCCATAGGTACATCCCAGCTAATTCACCGTTAATCCAGGGACGAATCTCATAGACGTTCGTGCGTCCGAACGAGGAGAAATAACGCTGATCGGGTATCACATGGGAATCAACCAGTTTTTTATAAAAACCGAAGAGTTCCCTTACCTGATCACGGCTATAGGCAATGCTCTGTTTCTTCTCATCAATGAGATCAATACCGTATTTCTGTGCCATGTAGCTACGGCCGAGCGTAAGAATATCCAGCACATCGCTTGAACCTTGTGCAACGCCAAGCGGGTAATAATTATCGCCCAGTTTTTGTTTAAATACCGGGCCAGCGGCAAACAGCTCATCCCAGGTTTTCGGGTAGACGAGGCCCGCCTTGTCCCAAGTGGTTTTGTTGTAAATCATGCTGCGGGACGTCATCGAAATCGGCAGGCCTTGCAGTTTCCCTTTGACGTCCGAAGTTTTCAAGTAGTTAGGAGGGAAATCTCCCAGCCCCAGAATGTCTTTTTGCTTATTCAAATCATAGAAGCCATCGCCATTGCGGGAAAACTGCGGCAGCCAGTTCCAGTCAATACGCATAACGTCAGGTTCCTGGCCCCCAGCCATCTGAGTTGACAGGCGGGAAAGGTAGCCGTCCCAGCCAGCATATTCAGCTTTAACAGTAATGGTCGGGTTGGCTTTTTGAAACGCGTTAATTGCCGCGAGTGTCGCCTCGTGCCGTTGATTACCACCCCACCACGAGATGCGGATCTCGGCAGCATCAGCAGAATGAGAAAATGCGGCGCCCACGGGAAGCGCAGCACAGAGTAGGAGCAGGTAAGATAATTTGTTCCGTGTTTTCGCCATAATAAAACCCTTATAATAGTATTCGGAGGTTTCCACCTGTTTGTCGGTATGCTGACAAACAGGTACTACGGATGCGGAAGCGTTTACTGCCTGAAATATCCTGGCAGGGATTCTGATTAATTCCCTCTTTTCAGGTTAACGGCCAGTTCGCTTATTTTCACTGGCCGTTCGGTGCGTAATGATCGATTGGCTGCAATGCCGGTTAGAATAGACATCGCCCCATCACGATAATCAGCTGCACGATGTAATGGATCGGGTTCCGGTATACCAAACAGATCGTTTAACATGACTTGATCGCCGCCGCCGTGTCCGCCTGCTTTAAATTCAACCGGCACGACATAAGGTTCGTCAAACATCGGATAGACCTTTATTTCACACTCATTCAGCGCACCTTCATCCTCTTTTTGTCCGCCTCCGTTTACGTAAGATTTTTCCACCAGTTTCATTTCCAACCGGCCCTTACTACCATTAAACACCACGTTCAGCCCTTCCCAGGGCAAATACGCGTTGAGTGAGTACGTCATGATGGCTTTGCTCTTATAACGCACCACGACACCCAGAACATCTTCAATATTAATGCCGTCATCGAATACACTTTTATCACGGTAATAGCCGTCTTCATGTTCAGCATCTAAATACAACGCCGTCAGTTGTTCACTTTGATTCATATGCAGCGCAAACGGATCATTTTCTGCTGCGGCGCTATTATGTGAACGTGAATAAAATTCTGTGACCCCGCGCGCTTCAGCGTTGGTTTTACCGTAAAAACGTAAATCACCTTGCGCATAGACCGTTTCCGGCTCGCTATTCAGCCAGAAATTCACCAGATCAAAATGGTGTGTAGATTTATGCACCAGCAGTCCGCCACTATTGCGCTTGTCACGGTGCCAACGGCGGAAATAATCTGCTCCGTGCTCAGTATTCAACAGCCACTCAAAATGAACCGAATACACCTCACCAATCAACCCGGCGGCAATCAGTTCACGGACTTTGCTGTGATGTGGTGCGTAGCGGTAATTAAAGGCCACACGTAATTTACGGCCGGTGCGGTTAATCGCATCAATAATCGCCTGACATTTTTCTTCATCGATCGTCATCGGTTTTTCACTGATGACATCACAGCCTAATTCCATCGCCCGGATAATATAATGATGATGCGTCCGGTCTATAGACGTCACAATAATAATGTCTGGCTTGGTTTCCGCGATCATCTGCTCGAACTGTTCAGCGCGATACGTCGCCACATTATCGTGTCCAAATTTATGGACAATCTGGTTGGCATAATTCATTCGCGTCTGGTTAGTATCGCAAAAAGCGACAAAATGTCCCTGTTCCTGATAATCCCTGGCAATAGACTCCAGATAAAGGCCTGCACGGCCTCCCGTTCCTACTACGGCATATTTCTTTTTCATTCTGCGTATTTCCTCCAAATAACTTAGGGCACATAGCCACACTCTTACGCTTTTGCCATAAAAAATAGAGCATACCCACATTGTTCACCTTCATATTATTGCCATGTGATGCGTTTACCTGGCAGTAGGATAAAGATTGACATGCTCCATCTCTCATAAATACAAATTGAATATTTACTCTATTACTATTTGATTTTATTGGTAATGTTAGATGCGATTTATCCCTCACTCCTCACATTAAATATGCATCAACCCCTTTAAGTGCTCATGTGCCAACGGGATTTTCTCTAAAATGGCGCAGCCAGTTCATTCAAAGCCCTTCGATTTTTCCAGTCATAACTACACGCCGGACACCGAGTTACGATCGTGATAGCTTTCTCCTTTTTCACCTCACGACGTGACATAGCTCGCATTTTATTTTCAATCCGTCTGAATATGCCGGATAATCGGCACGTAACTCATGACAGAAGGAAGAAAGCGACCAGCGCGTAAGGAATCACTATGCAGACTTTTTTTCAAGACAGGCTGTCCACTCCGCTTGGGGAGTTATTGATTATTGCGGATGGAAATAATTATTTACGTGCCGTCGAGTGGCGCGAGTATGAAGACGATTTATTTCGCTCACTCAATCGCAGTTATCGAAATGATCCCTTTTCGTTACAGTCTCGTCATAATCCTGGGGGCCTGACAGAGAGCCTGCAACGCTATTTTGAAGGTGAATTAACGATTATTGATACGCTGCCAGTGGCTTCCGTCGGGACCGAATTTCAGCAGCAGGTCTGGCGGGAATTACGTCGTATTCCTTGCGGAGAAATTACCACCTACGGCGAACTCGCGACACTATTGGGGCGTACTGGCGCAGCACGTGCTGTTGGCATGGCAAATGGCTCAAACCCTGTCAGCATCGTGGTTCCATGCCACCGTGTCATCGGTACTGGTGGTGCACTGACCGGTTATGCGGGCGGCATTCACCGCAAACAGTGGCTATTAGCTCACGAAGGGTATTTGCCACGGCAGCTATTTATCTCAATGGAATAGTGTGTCGTTATAATTTCTGCGCTTCCACTGTGCGAAAATGTCCATCCGAATTACTTATCGCCATAAGCGATTCGGATTAATCAATGTGTTAACCGTTCGGTAACGTACTGAAAAAAATATTATCTCCGAACAGATCTTATATATTGAAATATTTTCCAGCAAAATCGAAAAATTATAGCTAGTTCACTATTTATTGGTCTATTCCAGTGGTTGCCGATCTTATCACGGTCGATAAAAGCTGTTAAAATTGACCGATATCAATTATTGCCTGAGCAAAGCCTATGATCCCGGAAAAGCGAATTATCCGACGCATCCAGTCTGGCGGTTGTGCAATCCACTGTCAGGATTGCAGTATCAGTCAGCTATGCATCCCTTTCACTCTGAATGAACACGAGCTTGATCAGCTCGATAACATCATCGAAAGGAAGAAGCCTATCCAGAAGGGGCAAGCGCTGTTTAAAGCAGGTGATGAACTGAGATCGCTGTATGCCATTCGTTCCGGTACGATAAAAAGCTATACCATCACGGAGCAAGGCGACGAACAGATCACCGGTTTTCATCTGGCAGGGGATTTGGTGGGCTTTGATGCTATCGGCACGGCTCAACATCCGAGCTTCGCTCAGGCACTGGAAACATCGATGGTCTGCGAAATTCCTTTCGAGACGCTGGACGATCTCTCAGGGAAAATGCCTAACCTGCGTCAGCAAATGATGCGCCTGATGAGCGGCGAAATCCGTAGCGATCAGGACATGATTCTGCTGCTGTCGAAGAAGAATGCTGAAGAGCGTCTGGCAGCATTTGTCTACAATCTCTCTCGCCGTTTCGCTCAGCGTGGCTTCTCGCCGCGTGAGTTCCGTCTGACCATGACGCGCGGTGATATCGGCAACTATCTGGGGCTGACCGTTGAAACCATCAGCCGTCTGCTGGGACGTTTCCAGAAAAGCGGAACGCTGGCAGTAAAAGGAAAATACATCACGATCGAGAATCTTGATGCACTTTCAGAATTAGCTGGTTCCTCACGTAAATAATCATTACCGCCGAACTCGTTGACGTTGCCGCTTTTTCTACTGTGGCTGCGTCAATGTTCACCCTCTTCCCACATCATCCGTTATATTCCTTATTTTGTTATTCTGCTGCTTATCTCTGTTGTCCAAAACGATTCCATTGCGGTACTCTTGAATTATCGGCTGTGGAGTAACAGCTGTTTGGAGGAGCTATGGCAAAGTATCAGAACTTACTGGTAGCTATTGACCCAAATCAGGATGACCAACCAGCGCTGCGTCGGGCGGTTTACCTGGTTCAGCGACTTGGCGGCCGCATCAAGGCATTTTTGCCGATTTATGATTTCTCTTATGAAATGACAACGCTGCTTTCCCCTGATGAAAGAGTGGAAATGCGTCAGGGGGTTATCCAGCAGCGGACCGAGTGGATTGCGGAACAGTGCAAATACTACCTTGAAGCGGGCATTCCAATCGAAATCAAAGTGGTGTGGCACAATAAGCCCTTTGAAGCCATCATTCGGGAAGTCATTTCCGGTCAGCACGACCTATTGTTGAAAATGGCGCATCAGCACGATCGGCTGGAAGCCGTTATCTTTACGCCAACCGACTGGCAGTTGCTGCGCAAATGCCCTTGCCCCGTGTGGATGGTCAAAGATCAACCTTGGCCAACCGAAGGTCGGGCGCTGGTTGCCGTCAACCTGGCCAGCGAAGACCCTTATCACGATCCGCTTAATATCAAACTGGTATCGGAAACGCTGGAACTGGCTCAGCAGGTTGACCAGACCGAGGTTCATCTGGTCGGTGCCTACCCGGTTACCCCCATTAATATCGCCATTGAACTGCCTGATTTCGATCCCAGCGTTTACAACGATGCGATTCGGGGGCAGCACCTTATCGCGATGAAGTCGCTACGGCAGAAATTCGGTTTGGATGAGCGTGTGACGCACGTAGAAAAAGGCCTGCCAGAAGAAGTGATCCCCGATCTGGCAGAGCATTTACAGGCGGGTGTCGTGGTGTTGGGTTCCCTGGGCAGAACCGGCCTTTCCGCTGCTTTTATCGGCAACACCGTCGAGCATGTGATTGATCATCTGAAGTGCGACCTGCTTGCAATTAAACCCGATGACTTCGTTTCGCCGATTACACAGGAAGAAGGCGATAACAGCTGATTGCTCGTTTCACACGTTTGAATCAAATAATGCCAGCCTCTCAGCGCTGGCATTATTTTTTTACGATAAGGTGCAAAAAAGGGGCCTCATTCGCCCCTTTCGCTGTCTACCTTCGTCACGCTTACAGCGCTTTCAGAATCGCCTCAACGCTGTCTTTGGCATCGCCAAACAGCATCTGCGTGTTCTCTTTAAAGAATAGCGGGTTCTGTACGCCAGCGTAACCGGTATTCATAGAACGCTTGAACACGATAACATTCTGCGCTTTCCACACTTCCAGAACAGGCATGCCTGCGATTGGGCTATGCGGATCTTCCTGCGCGGCCGGGTTAACCGTGTCATTCGCGCCAATGACCAGCACGGTGTCGGTATCGGTGAAATCATCATTAATTTCATCCATTTCCAATACGATGTCGTAAGGCACCTTCGCTTCAGCCAACAGCACGTTCATGTGACCAGGCAAACGCCCTGCAACTGGGTGAATACCAAAGCGAACGTTGATACCGCGCGCGCGCAGTTTTGCGGTGATGTCATGCACAGGGTACTGCGCCTGCGCGACAGCCATACCGTATCCTGGTGTGATGATGACCGAGGTTGAGTTCTTGAGCAAATCAGCCACATCTTCCGCTGACGCTTCACGATACTCACCCACTTCTTCACTCTCACCAGAGGAAACGCCGTCTGTACCAAAACCACCGGCAATCACGCTGATAAAGGAGCGGTTCATCGCCTTACACATGATATAAGACAGAATCGCACCAGACGAACCCACCAGAGCGCCGGTTACGATCAGCAGGTCATTGCTCAGCATAAAGCCCGCTGCCGCTGCCGCCCACCCCGAGTAGGAATTCAGCATAGAGACCACGACTGGCATGTCCGCACCGCCAATCGACGCAACCAGATGCCAGCCGAATACCAGTGCAATCGCCGTCATCAGAATCAGCGCAAGAACCTGCAACGCCACGCTTCCGGTACTGACGAAAACCAACAGCAACAGGAAGGACACAACCAGCGCCGCCAGATTCATTTTATGGCGATGAGGTAGCATCAACGGCTTGGAAGAGATCTTGCCGCGCAGTTTGCCGAAAGCGACAACCGAACCCGTGAAAGTCACGGCACCGATGAAGATACCCAGAAAGACTTCCGTCAAATGGATATTAACCATCACCGGATCGGTGATTTCACCGTGATCGAGGAAGCTGTTAAAACCAACCAGTACCGCTGCCAAGCCCACAAAACTGTGGAGGATGGCGACCAGTTCTGGCATTTCGGTCATTTCAACCTTACGCGCCAGATAAATACCGATTGACCCACCGATCGCCATCGCAACGATGATCCAGCCAACGTTGCCAGAATCCGGCCCCAAAATCGTCGCGATCAGCGCGAGCGCCATCCCGCTGATACCGAAGATATTTCCTTGTTGCGACGTTTCGTGCTTGGACAAACCAGCCAAACTGAAAATAAAGAGAATTGCGGCAACAATGTATGCAGCAGTTACTAATCCACCAGACATGTGTTACCCCTTAGTTTTTACGGAACATTTTCAGCATGCGCTGAGTCACGGTGAAACCACCGAAAATATTGATGCTGGCGATCAATACGGCAATGAATGAGAAAAACGACACCCATCCGCCATGGCCGATCTGCAACAATGCTCCGACAACGATAATGCCTGATATTGCGTTAGTGACTGACATTAGTGGCGTGTGCAAGGCGTGGCTGACATTCCAGACAACGTAATAGCCCACGACGCAGGACAACGCAAAAACGGTAAAGTGAGACAGAAACTCTTTTGGTGCGGCATCAGCCAACCAGCCAAACAGCAGAATAGCAATCGCGAGAAACGCGTATTTCTTCCACGGCGATGCAGGTTTGGCTTCTTCTTTCACGACCGCGGCGGCCGGTTTTGCCTGTTGTGGCTGCGCTGAAACCTGGATTGGCGGTGCTGGCCAGGTGATCTCCCCTTCTTTAACGACGGTTACTCCGCGAATCACGGTATCGTCAAAATCGACATTGATCTCACCATTTTTCTCTTTGCAGAGCAATTTCAGCAGGTTAACCAGGTTTGTGCCGTAAAGTTGTGAAGATTGTGTTGGCAGGCGGCTGGGTAAATCGGTGTAACCGATAATTTTGACGCCGTTTTCCGTCACGGTGACGCGATCGGCCACGGTCAATTCGCAGTTTCCGCCCGTTTGCGCCGCTAAATCGACGATCACGCTGCCGGGCTTCATGCTCAACACCATTTCTTTGGTTATCAGGCGTGGAGCAGGTTTGCCGGGGATCAATGCGGTAGTGACGATAATGTCGACTTCTTTTGCCTGTGCGGCAAACAGTTCCATTTCGGCTTTGATAAAGGCTTCAGACATGACCTTAGCATAGCCGTCACCACTGCCTGCTTCTTCTTCAAAGTCGAGTTCAAGGAACTCGGCACCCATGCTTTTAACCTGCTCTTTTACTTCAGGGCGGGTATCAAAAGCACGAACGATGGCACCTAAGCTACCCGCTGCGCCGATCGCAGCCAAACCGGCCACACCCGCACCGATAATCATGACTTTGGCAGGTGGAACCTTACCCGCAGCGGTAATTTGCCCGGTAAAGAAACGACCAAACTCGTGAGCAGCTTCAACAATGGCACGATAGCCAGCAATGTTGGCCATTGAACTGAGCGCATCGAGTGACTGCGCACGCGAAATACGCGGCACGGAATCCATTGCCATCACTGTCACCTGACGGGCCGCCAGTTTCTCCAACAGTGCTGGGTTTTGCGCTGGCCAGATAAAGCTGACAACCGTACTGCCTGCACGGGTCAGTTCGATTTCATCATCCTGCGGCGCATTCACCTTCAGGACGATATCGGATTGCCAAACTTCTGAACTGTCAACAATCGACGCACCGGCTTCTTCATATGCCGTATCGTCAAAACTTGCCAGTTTCCCCGCTTCACGTTCTATCGAGACCGTAAAACCCAGTTTCAGCAGTTGTTCAACCGTTTTCGGCGTCGCTGCTACACGGGCTTCATTGGCCAACCGCTCTCTTGGTACACCAATATGCATGCTGATACCCTTTTCGCTTATTCTTAACGAAGGTTATTATTTTCACCCTACTCTGTTATACAAGTTCGCCGAGACCTACTGCACCTTGTATCCCCGCATTCACACGGTAGGAAGAGGGGCTTATCATCTTCTTACCACACGTTTTTTTGGGGCGTCTCACTGTCGACGAATTCATTTATAACGTACTGAAAATGTGATCGATGATCCATAAATAAAGTGAATTTCACAGAAAAGCCGAGTTATTACAGCTTATGAAAGCCTTTCTTGGTCGAAAATCATGCTCTTCTCAGCCTTTTTTAGCATTATTACAGAAGTATTTTTCGGTGCTGTTTCACAAAAATGGGGTGTTACAAGGTTGTTAATACGATAAATCACATAAATATCCCTTATGATGGTAAAACAATCATTAACCGTTATTATTAGCACTTTTCTTGTTTAGAGCCGAAGCATTAGGGTTTTTCAGTCCTGCTGAAAATGCTAAAGCACAAGAATTTATTCCGTGCGATAATCAGCCCTATTCCGATACAGGTTGATTGCTATACCTAAATAATTCGAGTTGCAGGAAGGCGAAAGGATTTTTTATGAAGCTGAAGACTACTGTTATTGCGTCCACGTTATTGTTATCACTCTCGGCATTTTCAGCGCAGGCTGCACAGGAACTGACACCTGAGCAGGCAGAATCTCTGCAACCCTTTGAGCGGATTACGTTTAAAGGACGTTTTAACGCGATCAATGAAGCAGTAGCCGCGGCCTCAAAACGCGCCGACAAACTGGGAGCAGAGTCGTTCTATGTGCAATCCATGACGGATGCTAATTCAAGTTACTACTGGAATGTGACTGTCGACCTGTATCGCAAAGATGCGCCAAAGGTGAATGAGGATACGCAATTTCGCACCTTTTACGGCGTGAAAGAGCTGCCAAAAGATGTGGCCTATTCGCTAGAGCCGTATGATACGGTAACCGTTAGTGGATTTTTCCCCAGCCAACCAGACGTGAACGACGCCATCGCGAAAGCGGCAAAAGAGAAAAATGCGGACTCGTTCTACATTGTCCGTCAGATCGACGTGAACTCGAATAGCGCGAACCAAAGGGTTACCGCATTTATCTATAAAGCCGATGCACCAAAACGTCAACTCCAGCGTCCTGATGCAATCCCTGCTGATTCTGATGCAGGCCGCGCCGCACTGGCCGCTGGTGGAGCAGAAGCCGCCAAAGTGGAAATCCCAGGGGTTGCTTACTCTGATAGCCCTAGCCGCAACGTAGGTAATTTCTTTGAAACGCAGTCGTCCAAAGGTGGGCGTTACACAATAACGTTAACGGATGGTTCCAAGATTCAGGAACTGAATAACGCGACGGCGGCGCAGATGGTACCTTTCGATTCGATTAAGTTCCGTGGTAACTACACCAATATGACACAGGTGTCCGAAGCCGTCGCTAAACGTGCCGGCGAGAAAGGTGCCAAGTACTACCACATAACCAGACAGTGGGAAGGCAAAGGCAACAATATGACGATCAGCGCCGATCTCTATAAATAACAGCGCGGTAGAAAGCCACAAGCGTGATAAACAAAAAACCCGCAATATCGCGGGTTTTTTACATCAGTAGTCATCAATCGGCTGTAAGCAGAAGATTACTTGTTGGTATTCAGTTCAGGGAAACCTTTCACCAGATCGTCAATCGCTTTGATCTGTTGCAGGAACGGTTCCAGTTTATCCAGCGGCAGCGCAGACGGGCCATCACACTTCGCGTTAGCGGGATCTGGATGAGCTTCAATGAACAGCCCCGCCAAGCCCACAGCCATACCGGCACGAGCCAGTTCGGTCACTTGTCCACGACGGCCACCCGACGCGGCACCAAACGGGTCGCGGCACTGTAGCGCATGTGTAACGTCAAAAATCACGGGCGAACCATTAGAAACCTGCTTCATGACATTGAAGCCGAGCATATCAACAACCAGATTGTCGTAACCGAAATTGCTGCCGCGATCGCACAGAATAACCTGATCGTTGCCACCTTCGATGAATTTATCGACGATGTTGCCCATTTGTCCCGGGCTGACGAACTGCGGTTTTTTCACGTTGATGACCGCGCCCGTTTTCGCCATCGCTTCGACCAGGTCAGTCTGACGTGCCAGAAACGCAGGAAGTTGGATCACATCAACCACATCGGCAACAGGTTGCGCCTGATACGCTTCATGCACGTCGGTGATAATTTTTACGCCAAAGGTCTGTTTCAGTTCCTGGAATATTTTCATCCCTTCTTCCAGACCGGGACCACGGTAAGAGTGAATCGAGGAGCGGTTAGCCTTATCGAATGACGCTTTGAACACGTAAGGAATGCCCAACTTCTGCGTGACCGTGACGTAATGTTCACAAATGCGCATCGCCAGATCGCGTGATTCAAGAACATTCATGCCACCAAACAGCACAAAAGGCAGGTTATTGGCGACGGAGATATCCCCTATCTTGACCACTTTATTCGTCATACTTTTACCTTCATGTCTGGAAATAAATTAACGCTGCATTACTGCAAAACGGGTTCTTAATGTAAGACAATCTGTTTTTGCTCTATTGAGTGAATCTGTACTTTTATCATTTCACTCACCGGGTCTTCCGGGCACTGTTCAACGAAATAGTTGAGATCGGACAGCGCAATATGGTCGCAATCCAGCTGCGCATAAATCAGGCCGCGATCGCGGATTTCATACGGGTCATCCGGATCAAATTGCAGTACCGCTTCGCTGGCTCTTAGCGCGAGTTCCATCTGTTTTTCTTCCATCAGCGCGACTTTCAACGTATCGAGCATTTTACGCACGATCAAAACGTTCTCTGCTTCATCCAGATCTTCATCCAGCAGGCGCGTTGATGGACCGATATTACCTTTCAGCCACACTTCCAACACATGCTCACTCAGCGTATCGCCGTTTAGCGGGTTGATCAGCCACATTTCTTCGTCGAGCCAGTCGGCACGCAGAATCAGCTGGGTTGGGAAAATGACTGGCATCAGCGGTAGGCCGAGCTCATTGGCGATATGCAGGAAGATGACGCCAAGTGACACAGGTAGGCCCTGACGTGATTCAAGCACCCGATCGAGCCACAGTGCATCAGACAGGCGATAAACCCCGCCCGCACCGCCGAATCCCCAGGTGCGATAGAACAGCTCAATCAGCTTTTCAAGCTGAAGATCTTGCTCAAGATCTTCAGGGATAGCGGCCCGAGCGCTCTCAACCAGCTGTTGCAGATTTTGCCGCACATCCTGAGCGGGAAAGTCGCGGCGAATCGCCTGTGAAACCAACACGACACCATCACTTAGTAGCGACTGGTTGAACTCAAAATCAGCAATAGCACTCATAATTATTCCATCACCAGCGGTGAATGAGTCAGTGCCAGCAGCACGACCACACCAAAGCACATTAAAGCAGATACAAACGCCAGCCAGCGAACGTTCTGGCTACGGGGGCGTTTCCCCAAGGCGATAGCGCCAAGGAGGATATAAATAATAACGCCAAACAGTTTTTCCGTCAGCCAGCTTTGCTCTGGAGTAAACGGATAAATGTGGCTAATCATGATTAAACCAATACCGCTGATTAATAACAAGGTATCGTTAATATGCGGCAGGATTTTTGCCCAGCGCTGTTGCAGCAGCGCTGATTGTCGGCACAGCCAGAAAAAACGAATAATAAACAGAGAAATACTGATGCCAACCGTTGCCAGATGAAGATATATCGTGGCCGGGTAAAGAGTTATCACGTCCATTGCTCCTAATGCGTTGGGGCATCCAACCAGCGTCCTAACGACACGCGGTCATTGCCACCATAGTCCTGACAGGTTTCTATTTGTGTGAAACCGCGTGCCTGCAAAAGTTGACGCACTGCATCAGCCTGCTGCCAGCCATGCTCCAGCAGCAGCCAACCATTTGCCTCTAAATAATGTGGGGCAGACTCAATGATGGCGCGTAAATCCGCCAGCCCGTTGTCGGCGGCAATCAGCGCGCTGGCGGGTTCAAAACGAACATCGCCCTGCGACAGATGCACATCATCCGCATCGATATACGGTGGATTACTGGCGATGAGCGCAAAGCGCGTTTGAGCAAGCGGTGAATACCAGCTTCCAGACAAGAAACGGGCGTTGTCGAGCCCCAATTGTCGGGCATTTTTCGTTGCTAAGGCAACAGCATCCGGTTGAACATCAACGCCTGTCACCCGACAATCACGTCGTTCACTGGCCAGCGCCAGCGCAATTGCCCCGGTTCCGGTCCCCAAATCCAGCACGGCACACGGCGTTTGAGGCAGGCGCAGCAGCGCCTGTTCAACCAGGCATTCGGTATCGGGGCGAGGAATCAATGTGGCGGGCGAGACGGCCAGTGGTAGTGACCAGAACTCGCGCGCACCGATCAAATAGGCGATAGGTTCTCCCTGTTCACGGCGTGCCAGCAGTTCGGTTAACTGCTGCTGTTCCGTCTCATTCAGCTCGGTTTCGCCAAATGCCAGCAAAAACGTGCGAGACTTGCCAGTCACAAAGCCCAGCAAAATTTCAGCATCTCGCTTCGGGCTTTCTCCCGCCGCAAGCTGAGTCGCGGCAGAGATTAACCAATCCTGATAGGTCATTATTCCTGCTCGGACAACGCAGCAAGTTGATCGGCCTGATATTCTTGTACGACAGGCTGGATCAGCGTATCCAGTTTCCCTTCCATGACTTCATCCAGCCGGTAAAGCGTTAGGTTAATGCGGTGATCGGTCACCCTTCCCTGCGGGAAATTGTAGGTACGGATGCGGTCAGAGCGATCGCCGCTGCCGAGTAGGTTACGGCGAGTTGACGCTTCTTCCTGCTGACGTTTCTGCACTTCTGCCGCACGAATACGTGCCCCTAGCACAGACAGCGCTTTGGCTTTGTTTTTATGCTGTGAACGCTCGTCCTGACATTCCACGACAATACCGGTTGGCAAGTGAGTAATACGGATGGCGGAATCGGTGGTGTTAACGTGCTGACCGCCCGCACCAGAAGAGCGGAAGGTATCAATACGTAAATCTGCGGGGTTGATATCCGGCAGTTCCGCTTCCGGCACTTCCGCCATCACGGCGACCGTGCAGGCTGACGTATGAATGCGCCCTTGAGACTCCGTGGCAGGAACGCGCTGCACGCGATGGCCGCCAGATTCGAACTTGAGCTGACCGTACACGCCGTCGCCGGAGATTTTAGCGATAACTTCTTTATAACCGCCATGCTCACCATCGCTGGCGCTCATCACCTCAACACGCCAGCGGCGTGATTCGGCATAGCGGCTGTACATGCGGAACAGATCGCCAGCAAAAATCGCGGCTTCGTCGCCGCCCGTCCCGGCACGTACTTCCAGAAAACAGCCGCGCTCATCATCGGGATCTTTCGGCAACAACAGCACCTGAAGCAGCTGCTCCAGTGCCTCAATCGTCGCTTTACCCTCTTTCAATTCTTCCTGCGCCATATCGTGCATTTCTGGATCGTCCAGCATTACTTCTGCGGTCTGCTGATCCTCTTGCGCCTGCTGCCATTGCTGGAAACAGCGAGTAATATCAGTGAGCTGAGCATATTCTCGCGACAACGCGCGAAAACGATCCATATCAGCGATGACGCTGGGCTCACCGAGTAACGCCTGGACTTCCTCATGGCGTTCTTGTAACGCTTCCAGTTTAGCAACAATAGAAGGCTTCATGCGGGCGGTTAAATCCTGTAGTAGAGATGAATGCTAGTCCAGCCCAAGGCTGTCACGTAAAATTTGTAACCGGTTTTGGTCGCCGTCACGAGCGGCTTGCTGAAGGGATTTGGTCGGCGCGTGAATCAGACGGTTGGTTAAGCGGTGCGTCAGTTCCTGAATCACCGCTTCAACATCATTACCATGTTGAATGGCAGCCAGCGCCTTGGCCGTCATTTCCGCACGCAGCTCATCGGCTTGAGCACGATAATCGCGAATGGTCTCCACCGCTGACTGCGCTCGCAGCCAGGCCATGAAGTCGGAGCTTTCCTGCTGCACGATGGATTCGGCCTGCACCGCCGCCGCTTTACGCTGTGCGAGGTTATGCTGAATAATCGCATGCAGATCGTCCACGCTGTAGAGATACACGTTCGGCAATTTTCCGACTTCCGGCTCAATATCACGTGGAACCGCAATATCCACCATCAACATTGGCTGATTTCGTCTGGCCTTTAGCGTCCGTTCCATCATCCCTTTTCCGATAATCGGCAGTGTACTGGCCGTTGAACTGATCACGATGTCGGCCTGAGCAAGCTGTTCATCTAACTCGGCCAGCGTGATGACTTCTGCGCCCACTTCCGTTGCCAGCACCTGGGCGCGTTCACGGGTGCGGTTCGCAATCACCATTTTTTGTACCTTATGCTCACGAAGATAGCGAGCAACCAGTTCAATGGTTTCTCCAGCACCAACAAGCAGCACGGTAACGTCCGCCAGTGATTCGAAGATCTGCCGCGCCAGTGTACAGGCGGCAAAGGCAACCGACACCGCACTGGCACCAATATCCGTTTCCGTACGAACACGTTTGGCCACGGTAAAAGACTTCTGGAACAGCCGTTCCAACTCGCTGGACAAAGAATGGCCACGCTGTGATTCGGCAAACGCCTTCTTCACCTGTCCCAAAATCTGCGGTTCGCCTAACACCAGAGAATCCAGACCGCTGGCTACACGCATCAAATGGCTAACCGCGGCGTTATCCTGATGCCAGTAAAGACTGCCGTTGACGTCTTCCGGGCGCAATTGATGATATTCACACAGCCAGCGAATCAACTGTTCACGCTGGTTTTCCTGCTCGTCAACGCTAAGATAGAGTTCCGTACGATTGCAGGTAGACAGCACAACGCCACCCTGCACCAGCGGTTGCTGTAGCAGACTGTCGAGGGCCACCCCTAATTTATCTGGTGAGAACACAACGCGTTCACGCAGAGAAACTGGTGCGGTCTTGTGATTAATACCAAGCGCAAGCAGGGTCATTAGGCTGTTTCTGAGTAATACCGGTCTTAGTATGGATTTCGTTTGAGTCGCATTCTACTTGATGCAGGGGTGCAAGAAAAGCGACAGCACGCGATACACCTCGTCTAGGGTAGTCACTTTTTGACAGAAAACATTAAACGCCATTGACGAATAACAATCATTGACGCTGAGCGGTAAGCCCGTTAGCGTGACGTCTTTCACGAACTTCATTCATTTACAGGATACGACCGCCATGCCAACCAAAACCGTCCGATGCCTGCGTTTACTGCCTTTAGCCAGCGTGTTGCTAGCCGCCTGTAGCGTTCATCAACCGATCCAAACGGGTAAAAGCCCCACCTCGCCAGAGTGGCAACAGCATCAGCAAAAAGTACAGCAACTCAGCCAATATCAGACTCGCGGTGCTTTTGCCTATATCTCCGATAGTAAAAGAGTATCAGCCAATTTTTTCTGGCAGGACACACCGCCTCAGCGCTATCGCCTGCTGCTGACCAACCCACTCGGCAGCACCGAATTAGAACTGCGCGCCCAGCCTGACGGCGTGCAAATCACCGATAATCAGGGTAAGCGTTACGTGGGGAAAGATGCCGAATATATGATTCAGCAACTCACCGGTATGGCGATCCCGCTAAACAATCTGCGCCAGTGGATTCTCGGCATCCCGGGCGATGCCACCGAATTCACGCTGGATGAACACTATCTGCTGAAAACGGTCACCTATCGTCAGGGCAATCAAAACTGGAATGTCAGCTATCAGAGTTACAACACCGAGCTGACGCCTCCTCTCCCAACGAGTCTAGAATTAGTTCAGGGTGAGCAGCGTATCAAGCTGAAAATGAATAACTGGATGGTTAAATAAGCGATGCAACCGACGGTTATCGAGACATGGCCTGCTCCGGCCAAACTGAATCTGTTTCTTTATATCACCGGCCAGAGAAAGGACGGGTATCATCTGCTGCAAACACTGTTCCAGTTTCTGGATTACGGCGACACCTTGACGATTCGGTCGCGTGATGACGACCAAATTAACTTGCTCACACCTGTCGATGGTGTAGAGAACGAACAAAATCTGATCGTCCGCGCGGCACGCTTATTACAGCAGTACTGCGAACGCCATCATCTCCACCCTGTCCGGTTCGGTGCAGACATCAGTATCGATAAATGCCTGCCAATGGGCGGAGGGTTGGGCGGTGGCTCATCCAATGCGGCTACCGTTTTGGTCGCCCTGAACCATTTGTGGCAAAGCGGGCTGAGCGTTGATACGTTGACCAAGTTGGGACTGGAATTAGGTGCGGACGTTCCCGTGTTTATTCGTGGACATGCCGCTTTTGCCGAAGGTATTGGTGAACAGCTAACACCCGCGAATCCGCCAGAGAAATGGTATCTGGTGGCACACCCTGGTGTGAGTATTGCCACGCCATTGATTTTCGGCGATCCAGAATTGACGCGTAATTCGCCAGTTCGTGATTTAGAAACTTTATTAAACCAAACCTTCGTCAATGATTGTGAAGCTATCGCAAGAAAACGTTTTCGTGAGGTTGAACAGCTACTTTCATGGCTGCTAGAATATGCCCCGGCGCGCCTGACTGGAACGGGAGCTTGTGTGTTTGCAGAGTTCGACACCGAGTTCGCAGCCCGTCAGGTGCTTGACCAGGCCCCGGAATGGCTCAATGGTTTCGTCGCGCGAGGCGTTAACGTCTCTCCGCTACAACGTACGCTTTCCGGGCAACGTTAGGTTTTGCCACACACCGGCTGCCGTGCGGTCAGGCTGTAGCAAACTTAATTCATACACCCGTATGCATATTGTGCCTGTTGCTCTTCCCTGCCCGGCAGGTGCAATATTTCTCTGGACGCAAGCCTGAGGTTCTTCTCGTGCCTGATATGAAGCTTTTTGCTGGTAACGCCATCCCGGAACTAGCACAACGTATTGCCAACCGTTTGTACACTAGCCTTGGCGACGCCGCTGTCGGTCGTTTTAGCGATGGCGAAGTCAGCGTGCAAATTAATGAAAATGTACGCGGTGGTGATATTTTCATCATCCAGTCCACCTGTGCACCCACCAATGACAACCTGATGGAACTGGTTGTGATGGTCGATGCTCTGCGTCGCGCTTCGGCGGGACGTATTACCGCCGTTATCCCCTACTTCGGTTATGCCCGTCAGGATCGTCGTGTACGTTCCGCACGTGTGCCCATCACCGCGAAAGTCGTTGCTGACTTCCTGTCCAGCGTCGGTGTTGACCGTGTTCTAACCGTTGATCTGCACGCTGAGCAGATTCAAGGCTTCTTCGATGTGCCAGTAGATAACGTATTCGGTAGCCCGATCCTGCTGGAAGATATGCTGCAACAGAATCTGGAAAACCCAATCGTGGTTTCTCCAGACATCGGTGGCGTTGTGCGCGCGCGCGCAATCGCTAAACTGCTGAACGATACCGACATGGCGATCATCGACAAGCGCCGTCCGCGTGCTAATGTTTCTCAGGTGATGCATATCATCGGTGACGTCGCTGGCCGTGACTGTGTACTGGTTGACGATATGATCGACACCGGCGGTACGCTGTGCAAAGCAGCAGAAGCGCTGAAAGAACGTGGGGCGAAACGTGTATTCGCTTATGCCACACACCCGATCTTCTCAGGCAATGCTTACGAGAACATAAAGAACTCTGTCATTGATGAAGTGATTGTCTGCGACACCATTCCGTTGGCGGAAAACATTCGTTCACTGCCGAATGTTCGTACGTTAACGCTGTCTGGTATGCTGGCCGAAGCGATTCGTCGTATCAGCAACGAAGAATCTATTTCTGCGATGTTTGAACATTAATCGCGGCTGATCGGGTAACCGATCGCAAACGATAATAATAATGAAGCCACCTATAACAAGGTGGCTTTCTTATTTCTACCCACAGTTAAAAGCAAAAAGCCGCCATAGCAAAATGACAGCGGCTCTCATGTTCAATTTTCATTAATGCCTGTTGCGTCATTAATGGTTATGGGTGACGCTGGCGGCGACAACGCTTATCAAAGTGTTTAACCCACCAATAACGGTCTGCAACTTCCTCACGCCCGCTAATACGCGCTCCCACTAACCAAAATATTGCGCCAGAAAAAATACCGACCAGATCAATATAAGTCATAAATTCAGGAACATTCAGTTTAGGGAACTGGCTGGCGATGGAAAAACCGATGCCGCCAATCATCAGAATCATACCGAGCCCCATCAACATGTTACCCAACACTGTCACGTTTTTACGTTTCATCTGCCACCTCCAGATTAATTCTGTGGATGAATCGGAGTGCCATTACCGTCTACTTTCTTATTATTGATGTAATTATAGGCAATAATGTACCTGGATGATTGCGGGAGCGATCACAGATAAAACGAATGATTAATATTTTTTACGTTTAAATAAATAGATAAAATTCTGAATAATCACATTGCCGAACAAATAACATTGTATTTACATTTCAACATCAATATACCCTAAGTAATTCGAGTTGCAGGAAGGCGGCAACGCAGTAAATCCCCAAGAGCTTACACAAGTAAGTGACTGGGGTGAGCGAGGAAAACCAACGCACATGCAGCTTGAAGTATGGGGATATTTGGCTATCCACCACACGGTGTGTAAACTAGCGCTTTCGTTTATCACGCAACCCCGCTTAAGTGTAAGCACGTAATCTGGAATATACCGTGAGCAGCATTAAATTAATTGTCGGCCTGGCCAATCCCGGCGCTGAATATGCCGCCACCCGCCATAATGCGGGCGCCTGGTTTGTCGATCGTCTGGCGGACGTTTACCGTCAGCCGCTGAAAGAAGAAAGCAAATTTTTTGGTTACACGTCCCGCTTGAACATGGCTGGTCAAGACGTACGCCTGCTGGTTCCTACCACGTTCATGAACCTGAGCGGCAAAGCCGTCGCGGTAATGGCTACCTTCTATCGCATTCAGCCTGATGAAATCCTGGTTGCCCACGATGAACTGGATTTATTACCGGGGATTGCCAAACTTAAGTTAGGTGGCGGACACGGCGGCCACAACGGACTGAAAGACATCATTAGTAAATTGGGTAACAACCCAAACTTCCATCGTTTACGTATTGGTATTGGCCATCCGGGCGATAAAAGCAAAGTGACCGGTTTTGTGCTGGGTAAGCCGCCGACAAGCGAACAGACGTTGATCGACGATGCCATTGACGAGGCCGTGCGCTGCACAGAAATTCTAATGAAAGAAGACATGATCAAAGCAATGAATCGCTTGCATGCCTTCAAAGCGGCATAATCTGGTTAGAATACGGATGGCAGATCGAGATAAATCGTCATTCCGTGTATAATCGGCCGTAATGTTTCCATTCTGAAAGGCGATATACAGTAATCGTCTGATTAATAAGTTATTTAAGGTGATATAAACATGGGATTCAAATGCGGTATCGTTGGGCTACCTAACGTCGGTAAATCCACACTGTTCAATGCGTTGACCAAAGCCGGCATCGAAGCGGCCAACTTCCCGTTTTGTACCATCGAGCCGAACACTGGCGTTGTGCCAATGCCCGATCCACGTCTGGACAAATTGGCTGAAATCGTTAAGCCGCAGCGTATCCTCCCTACCACCATGGAGTTTGTTGATATCGCGGGCTTGGTAAAGGGCGCGTCCAAAGGTGAAGGCTTGGGTAACCAGTTCCTGACCAACATCCGTGAAACGGAAGCCATCGGCCACGTTGTACGCTGCTTTGAAAACGATAACATTATCCACGTAAACAACAAAGTTGATCCGGCCGATGACATCGACGTGATCAACACCGAACTGGCGTTATCTGACCTCGATACCTGTGAACGCGCCATTCATCGCGTGCAGAAAAGAGCCAAAGGCGGCGATAAAGATGCGAAAGCTGAGCTGGCTGCACTGGAGAAATGCTTACCGCAGTTGGAGAACGCCGGGATGCTGCGTTCACTGGATTTAAGCGACGAAGATAAAGCAGCGATCAAATACCTGAGCTTCCTGACGCTGAAACCAACCATGTACATCGCTAACGTCAACGAAGACGGTTTCGAAAACAACCCGTACCTCGATAAAGTACGTGAAATCGCGGCCGCTGAAGGTTCTGTCGTCGTGGCCGTCTGTGCCGCCGTTGAATCAGATATTGCGGAACTGGACGATGCTGACCGTGAAGAATTTATGGCTGAGTTAGGTCTGGAAGAACCGGGTTTGAACCGCGTTATCCGCGCGGGCTATGAACTGCTGAATCTGCAAACCTACTTCACTGCTGGCGTGAAAGAAGTTCGCGCCTGGACTATCCCTGTCGGTGCCACCGCCCCACAGGCCGCAGGTAAAATTCACACCGACTTCGAGAAAGGCTTCATCCGTGCCCAGACTATCGCCTATGAAGATTTCATCACCTACAGAGGTGAACAAGGCGCGAAAGAAGCTGGAAAAATGCGTTCAGAAGGCAAAGACTACATCGTAAAAGATGGTGATGTCATGAATTTCCTGTTCAACGTCTAATGAAATCTATCGTCTCATGAGGTTTCGCTGAATCTCACAAGAGTCGTAAAAAGCTATAAAATCCACGCAATTGCGTGGATTTTTCTTTTCATGGCGTCTCACGTAATCTCATGACAGCGCAGTCAAAATAGACAAGGACTCGCTATACTCACTGATACGCAATGCCGCACTGCCAAGTCGAAAGAAAAACTCTATCGACTCAATGGCTTCAACGGTCTCTAGCTCGAAGTGAAACCCAACGGCAAAAAAGCATGGCGCTAACGGTTTAAACTCAATGGTAAATCCAGCATGTTCGCGTTGGGTGAGTATCCAGCGGTGAAACTTGCCGAGGCGCGGGAGAAATGCGAGCAAGCCCGTAAACAAGTCGCAGAAGGCCTCAACCCGGCACAGGCTAGGCAGCTAGATAAGCTCCGCAAGGTCAACGATGCCTCCAACACCTTTGAGCTTATCACCAAAGAGTGGCTACAAATGAAATTACGGGCATCGACAGCACCTCTTTCCGGGCTGGGATAACCCACGTGGCCCGATGACATCACACTCTCTACGCCAGCTACTGAAAAGCCTCGGCTGGAGCGGAACGTATAGCCCACATGCCCTCCCCGAACCACAGGCCGCACACGTTTAAACGAGAGGGGCTATCAGCCTGATGCTATCAAGGCTCATTTTACCCATGCAGATACTAATAATGTTCGCCGCACGTATTACCACGCGACTTATCTTGATGAACGCAAAGTGATGATGCAGGATTGGGCAGATAAGCTTGATGGATGGGTAGGAAGCATACACAGCAATATTGATGTTTCGTAACCCATTGATGCATTGGTGTTTTAACACTGATTACTAACGATTATTTTCCACCAGAGTATAAAAACTACATTTTAATCTACACTTTTATAAGCATCTGATTTTACGAGCATTGTTTGCCCTGCCCGTCTGACGTTATAATCCCTCTGTTTTCCATCCCTCTAATAACACGGGGCATCTCCATGAGTCGATACCATGTATCCAGCAGTGAAGGCCAGTATGAGAAAGACTCTGGCGAACAAGTTTTGGCTAACAAACTGGGGATCGCTGCTTCTGATGAGATGGATGAGGCTGAACTTACCCTGTTGGAACAACTCTACCAGTCTGTTTTTGAAGAACAGTTCCCGGAATGGCAACTCAGCGTAGCCCTGCTAAAAAGCTGGCATCGCCGCTGGTTAGGTAACATCTACGAGTGGGCTGGACAAGAAAGAGCGGTAAATATCAGCAAGGACGGTTTTATGTTTGCTCCCTCAGCACAATTGCCGAAACTGCTGAACGAATTCGACACCAAGTATCTGGCTCAATACACGCCGTGTAGTGGCATGGATGAAGAACAACTCATCACCGCTATCGCCATAACCCATGTCGAGCTGATACTCATCCACCCATTCAGAGAGGGAAACGGGCGTTTGTCGCGACTATTAGCCGACGTGATGGCTGTTCAGGGAGGATACAAACCGCTGGATTATCAAAGCTGGGAGCAAAACAAAACCCAGTATATCTCGGCTATCCATGCTGGCGTATCAATGGACTATGAGCCGATGAGGCACTGGGTCAGAGAAGCATTGAGAAGTGATTAAACCGCAAGACGCAAATGGGCGAATTTTTTGCGCGTCGCTTCAAGGGAGGCTTCAATCTTCGCGGAGGACTGCCCTGTTTCTACAGCTGTAGACGTCACCACTGAGCGAACGATGTCAGCACGAGATGGCTTGGTGTAGCTTACCTGAGTTTTTTTGCTGTTGCTCATAATTACTCCTGAAAAGCAGAATCTGGGCTGAAAAACACCGTACAGACATTATACCAAGATTTCTACACAAATTCACATCTAGCCCCGCCAAAGATTCACTCATTGGCCGAGCCCTTTAAGCAATACATCAAGTATGAAACGATTGGCTAAATTTAGCAGTGAGCGTGTCGGCTTTTAGCATGAAGGAGTCAATGACCTTTTATAGCATTGGTGATGTAGCAGAGCGATGTGGAATTAACCCTGTAACACTGCGTGCCTGGCAACGACGTTATGGGTTGCTGAAACCGCAGCGCAGCGAAGCGAAGGCGGGCATCGCCAGTTTGATGAAAGTGATATTCAGCGAATCGAAGAAATTAAGCGTTGGGTAGAAAGTGGTGTTCCGGTTGGTAAGGTCAAAGCCTTGTTAGAAGGAAAAAGCATTGCCATCAATGATGGCTGGTCGTCACTTCAGGAAGAAATGATGACCATATTGCGTCATGTTCGTCCTACCAAGTTGCGCACCATGATCATGGCAATACATCGCGAGCATTCTGCCGACGAAATCATCGATCATGTTTTTATCCCCGTCCGTCAACGCTTCAGCCTTGATCAAAATACATCGCGGATTATGTCTAGCTTGCTGGATGGCGTTCTCATTGAATATGCGGTCTTGCGCCTTGCTGAGACGCGTAAGAAAAAAGGGAAAGAGGCTTTACTGATCGCATGGGATAACGATGACCGCACGCGCCTCTGGCTAGAAGCGTGGCGCCTTTCACAGCAAGATTGGAATAATATTGACGTGCTGGCTGAACCACTGAGTGCGCCCCGCCTGGAGCTTTTTCCCGGTCAACACCTCTTTGTATGGACAGGAAAGGCCTTGTCTCGCAGCCAGAATGAACAACTCACTCACTGGCAGGAACAAGGTTTTGCTATCGATTTTCATTCTGCGTAATGGCGTTGGTTCATTGAGATAAACCAACGTTCAATGACACGGCAGAATGGCTGACAAACCCCGTTGACGCTTGTATGAGAAACCCTTACCGTCTGTCACCGATGACGCTCGTTCTGGTGCGTCAGGTGTATCATTTTTTCAGCGCCAGCAGCGTTTTTCCCATCCCAATAACGAATTCATTTTGCTGTCCGATGACCTTATGCAGCGCGGCTTCATCCTGGATATTATCGACCATATTGATGGCCTGCACCTCCAGCACGCGCCCTTTAATCAGCGTCGAACACAGCGAATGCAGGACCTTGTTGTTCAGAATCGTTTGTAAGCAACGAAAAGGCGTCGCATCGTCAATGTTTCCCGCACGCTGATCGGGTTTGATGCGTTGGCGCAGCATCTCTTTTTCCGTGCTAGCAATCACCGCATCCAGATCGCTGGGCGTCGATGCGATGGGAATAGTTCCCTTGCTGTCTGGTGGTAGCATAAACAGTGAAACCAGTGCCTTATTGCCTGTCGTAGGATCGACATATTCGGTCTGTGCCATATGGTTAGCCGCATCGACCACTTTGTCCCGCTGCATCATGTTCAACAACTGCGCAGGTAATGCATCGGTAAGATCCTGCGTGGTATAGCCGACGAACAAATCTGGATCTTTTGCCTCTGCGACACCGTAGAGCGGTAGCGCCAGTAGCAGGACAACAATCCTTTTCTTTATCACACTGATTTTCATTATATTCCTCGACGATTCATTGTGTGCTTCCCCTATCCTACCACGCGTTATTCTTCGTGCACTGAAGCGGATAACCTCGGGCTTTTTTACCACGTTTACACGCAGTAACGCACTCTACAACTGCAAGAAAGAATAGCATTTTTTATACAAAAACTTGTTGTCGGAGGATTCCTTCGCTAGAACCGTGCCGTTTACTCCCCCTAATGTGTCATTTGGAGCCCCTAAGTACCCTCTCCCACTAACCGTCGACGACTGCATTAGCAGCCTCGATTCGATGCAGTCTGCGCCAGTGTTAGCAGAATACGCCGAACGCATCAAATCGAAAGTAAATCGTGAGGGTTGTGTAATGATGATTAATCATAGGGTTAGCATGGATAACATCGAGGATGGGCAAGTGACCCGCAGAAAAGAAAAAAGGAATGGGAGTACGGCGAAACGGGTGAAAATACTTCTTGATAATAAAACGAAGTCAATGAGGATAAGCACGCACCGAAACAATCGTTTACAGCACGCGATTGCCCATTTTATCCGCTTGCTGCCACGTTAAACGTAAACATTCAGTTGGTTATTTGCCGTCGGGCGGTTAATCCCGTCCGCCACAGGTGGCTTAAAGACCGAACCGCTATTTTCGTAAGTTGCTCGGGTTCGGGTAGATGCGTCTGGATGAGGATAACCAGACAGCTGCGACGAGCGGGAGATACCCTGTACGTGATCAGGTTTGTCCGGCATAGTGTAATATGACACTGGAGAAACAAGGTTGAGACCAATCATATTTCTTCCCCCTATTCATCTTTATCTCATCTGCCAGTAAAACTTATCTTGCTTACCAATGAGTATAGAACAGTCAAACAGAGGGAATATGTAAGGTTTTGTCTGAAAAAACGCCGCTGGCGCTATCGTACCAACATTCACCATAGCGCGTTCATCGCTCACATTTTTCGGCTTACTCAGCGCTGAGCCAGCAGCCGAATCGAGGCCTCACGCTCACGGAGTGACGTCACCGGCGTATGGATGATGAATTCATCCACGTCAAAGCGCTGATGGTAACTTTCCAGATGTTGGTGAATGTGCTCCGGCGTGCCGTAAAGCACATTGCGCGGCTCCTGCACGATACGGAAATCCGTCGCGCCCGCCTGCCGCACAAAATTATCGGCCTGCTCCTGACTCCCTACCGTCAGCGGCGGCTTGTTCTCAATATAAACCTTATAATTATGCTGCGTGCTGGCCAGTGCCTCCGCATCCTCATAACGTTCGGCGGCAATCACCGACAGCGACAGCAGTGTCTGAGCACTGGCTGGCTTCAATTCCCGATAGCTCAGCAGGGATTCCGTCAGTAGCGTGTCACTGGCGTTAATGAACCCGGCGAAGACAAAACTCCAGCCCAGCGAGGCGGCTAACCGCGCGCTCTCCTGACTGGCACCCAGAAGAAAGCGCTGTGGTACATGTTCTGGTAATGGCGTGGCATTCAGGCGTTCGGCCGTCTTGTCATGTCTGTCGAGAAAACGGTTTAATTGCTGTAATTTCTCCGTGAAGGCCACTCGTGTCGCTTCACTGATTTCCTGCTGTAGCGCCCGCGTTGCCAGTGGCAGCCCGCCCGGCGCTTTGCCAATTCCCAAATCCACACGTCCGCCCGCCAGTGCACCGATCACATGGAAATTCTCTGCGACTTTATACGGACTGTAGTGCTGTAACATCACCCCGCCGGAGCCAATCCGCAGCGTGGTAGTGTGCGCCAACAGCCAGGTGATTAAAACCTCGGGAGATGACCCCGCCAACTCATCAGAGTTATGATGCTCGGAAACCCAAAAGCGGTGATAGCCAAGTGTTTCTGCCACTTTCGCCAGCGACACGGTTTGCGCCAACGCCTGTTCCACGCTCATGCCTTCGGCAATGGGGCTTTGATCTAATAAACTGAGCTTATATTCCACGATGTTTCCCTATTTTCAACGCCTCTATTTTCAGCAACCATCCATCAGCGTCATTTATTGAAAGTGATGTTTTATTTCAAAACCATTCATACATAATGATTTGTTTCAATTTAAGCGTCACGGTAAGAACCTGGCAAAAAAAACAGAATAAGAAGCATGTTGCATAACAGCGTGAAATATAAATACCAATAACGAATTTTGTTAGCAGAAATTTTAATAAAGGAAATCCCTCATTGCTGGAAAAATAAATTACGCATAAATCATTCGCATTACGAACAGGAAATGGCATTGCTTTCCCAAAATATTAAATATATCGGGATAAAAAGGCATGAAATATAACCAGATGGTATTTATCCGCTGAGCTACTATCGGCTACCTTTATCATGTTTGAGTTTTGTTAAGGAGGTGTATTGATATGGCTGAATCTATCCCCTGTTGTGATACGTCATTCGAGCAACAGCTAATTAACTGGCGACGGCACTTGCACCAGTACCCGGAACTGTCCAATCAGGAACACCAAACCACCGCGCACATCACCCGCTGGCTACAAGAGAAAGACATCCGCCTGCTGCCCCTGACGTTGACCACTGGCGTCGTTGCCGAGATCGGTCACGGCAGTGGCCCGACGATTGCGCTGCGGGCCGATATTGATGCCCTGCCGATTGAAGAGCTGGTAAATGTGCCATTTCGCTCTGAGCATGCAGGCGTCATGCATGCCTGTGGGCACGATTTCCACACCGCAGTGATGCTGGGTGCCGCCTGTTTACTGAAAAAGCGCGAATCTGTCTTACCGGGTAAAATCCGCGTCTTTTTCCAACCGGCAGAAGAGGTTTCTACTGGCGCTAAACAATTTATCCGCGCGGGTGCACTCGCCGATGTGGCTGCCGTTTTCGGTCTGCACAACGCGCCTGAACTTCCCACAGGCACCTTCGCCACACGCAGCGGCCCGTTTTATGCCAACGTGGATCGCTTCGCCATTCACATTACCGGCAAAGGCGCGCACGCCGCCAAACCCGAACAGGGCATCGACAGCATCGTCACCGCCTGCAATATCGTCAATGCGCTACAAACGTTGCCCAGCCGCAGTTTCAGTTCACTGGAGTCGCTGGTCATCAGCGTCACGCGCATTCAGGGCGGCAACACCTGGAATGTACTGCCGCAAACGGTAGAATTGGAAGGCACAGTACGCACCTACAATGCCGCGATTCGCGCGGAAATACCGGAGCGCATTGAACAGTTGATCGGCGGTATTGCCGTTGCGTTGGGTGCCAAAGCGGAACTGAAATGGTACCCCGGCCCGCCAGCGGTCGTGAATACCAACGAATGGGCAGTTTTCAGCAAACAGATTGCCCGAGACGCAGGCTATCAGGTGGAAAACGCCGAGCTGCAAATGAGTGGCGAGGACTTTGCGCTTTACCTTCAGGAAGTGCCGGGCACCTTCGTCAGCATTGGTTCAAACAGCGAATTTGGCCTGCACCATCCTCAGTTTAACCCAGATGAAAGTGCGATTGCGCCTGCCTCACGCTATTTCGCACAGTTGGCGGAGGCCGCGTTGCATCGGCTGCGTACCACGAAAGTCACTCCACCGCAGGCGGTACTGTCTCGATCGTAATACCTTGTTCTACAACTAGAGTCATCCACAAACACATCACCTCCGCACGATCAATTCGGCGGAGGTGTATTGATTACATTAATCCGATATTAGGTGAGAAATCGGTATCAATTAACCGCGCACAGTATGATAACGGCGGGAAAAATACACCAGACCATCGGTGCTTTCGCCCTGCTTAAGCGCTAACACCCGGCAAATAAAGATATCATGCGTCGCAGCGCTTACTACTTCTTCAATCTGGCAGTCAAACGCGACCAGCGCATCCCGCAACACCGGTGCTCCTGTGTGCAGCACGTCCCACTCCGCCGCGGTAAACCGTTCTTCAGTAGATGAGCGGCTACCAAACAGCGTCGACAGCGCTTCATGATGGGAAGCCAACGTATTGATGCACAAATGCGTATTCGCCTGAAACGTGGGATACACCGACGAACCACGATTCAGACACACCAGTAACGTACCGGGCGAATCGCTGACACTGGACACCGCGGAAGCCGTGAATCCAGCTTTACCCGCCGGGCCATCCGTCGTCACGACATTAACCGCAGCACTCAACTTAGCCATCGCATCGCGAAACGCCTGCCGGTCAACCGTAACAGCCGCAGCAGAGAACACCGCGTCATTCGCGGTAACGTGTCGTTCAGCTATCAAATCAGACATTAAATACTTCCTTTAGATACGGCGAGAGACATGATCATTAACATGATACTAACAAAATAAGCCGCGTCATCATCTGAAATTTTTGAATTTTATTATCCATTTTTGTTGTTTTACATCACGCCTCGCCTCATCAATAGTGAAAACACGTCATTAACGCCTGATTAACCTTTCATTGGATACGTGAATTTCTATTGATGGCTTGTTTATTGATAGCAGGTTTATCGATGGCTTACTTTCACTTTCATGAAAGTTCATTCAATCAACAATACGTTCGCTCAATCAATAAAAACACATTCAATTAATAAAAAGGCATCTGACAATGAGTGAAAAACACACCTCCACCAAGCGACAATTAAGACTGGGTTTAATATTACAGGGTGCAGCGGGAAATATGTCCGCATGGCGACATAAAAATGTTGTGCCAGATGCCAGTATCAATTTTGGTTTTGTTCTTGATGCGGTAAAAAAAGCCGAACAAGGGAAATTTGATTTTGTCTTCGTGGCTGACGGCTTATATATCAATGAAAAATCTATCCCTCACTTTCTCAATCGCTTTGAACCGTTAACGCTGCTGTCCGCATTAGCCACTGTTACCACGCATATTGGTCTGGTCGGCACGCTTTCGACGTCGTATTCCGAACCCTTTACCACTGCCCGGCAATTCTCCAGCCTCGACCATCTCAGCAATGGCCGCGCGGGCTGGAACGTGGTGACTTCACCGTTAGAGGGGTCGGCGAAAAACTTCTCCCGTGCACAGCACCCGGAACACGCACTGCGCTACCGCATTGCCGATGAATTTCTTCAGGTGGCGAAAGGCCTGTGGGATTCCTGGGAAGATGATGCCTTTATTCGCGACAAAGCCAGTGGACAGTTCTTCGATCCTGAGAAGCTGCACACGCTACACCATAAAGGTGAATTCTTCTCGGTACAGGGACCGCTGAATATTGGCCGATCCGCACAGGGGCGCCCTATTGTGTTTCAGGCTGGCGCATCTGAAGACGGCCAAAAACTGGCCGCCAAGCACGCCGATGCCATCTTCACCCATCAACACACGCTGGAAGAATCACAGCGTTATTACCGCGAGGTAAAACAGAAGCTGGAAGAAAACGGCCGCCGGGCCGATCAGCTACATATCTTTCAGGGCGTCAGCGTAATTGTCGGCAACGACGCGGAAGACGTAGAGCGTCAATATCAGGAAACCGCCCAACTGGTCACGATTAAGGACGCCCTCAATTATCTGGGGCGCTACTTTGAGCATTATGACTTCACCCAACATCCGCTGGATGAGCCTTTCCCCGATATCGGCGATTTAGGGAAAAACAGCTTCCGCAGCACCACTGACGAAATCAAACGCAACGCGCAGGAAAAAGGCTTAACGCTGCGGCAGGTCGCGCTGGAAGCCGCATCACCGCGCCCCGTCTTCAGCGGCACGCCCGAACAGGTGGCGGATGGTTTACAGATCTGGTTTGAAAGCGGTGCGGCCGATGGCTTCATCATTCAGGGGGGTACGCCGGATACACTCAACCACTTTGTCGATCGCGTTGTTCCTCTGCTGCAACAGCGCGGCCTGTTCCGTCAGGATTACGCGGGCTACACGCTGCGGGAAAATCTGGCGCTGGATTATCCGGTGAATCAGCACCGCCATCAATGGCGCGATCCACAACGGCAGCTATGCGCAGGTGCTGGATCGCTGGGGTGAAGAGGATGAAAAAATCGCGCAATCCGTCGTGAATCCGCCGGGTATCGGCAATTAAGCAAGGCACATAAAGTGACAATGTCACAATAATCACCTGCAAGGGAAAACCAGATGCAAAAAGAGATTGCCCACACCATCACGCAGTCATCCGACTCACATCGACTGCGTCCATCGCGCTTGGCGACACTATTGACGGGAGTGCTGCTCGGTTCGTTTTCTATGGCGACCAGCACGCAGGCGGCTATTGACCTAAAAGCCAATCAACAGCCGATCCATGCACCGAAGAACGCAGAGGCTATCGCGCAAATACCGGCTGATTTTACCTTCGTCACACCGGGTAAATTCACCGTGGCGATTGCCGCGCTGGGGTCGTCACCGCCGCTGGCGTTTCTGGCCGACGATAACAAAACCGTGGTGGGCAGCGAACCGGATATCGCCCGACTGGTGGCCGACAGCCTCGGGCTGGAGCTGAATATCGTCCCCACCTCGTGGGAAGACTGGCCGCTTGGCGTGACTTCCGGCAAGTATGACGCCGCCATCATCAACATTACCGTCACCAAAGCGCGCAAGGAAAAGTTCGATTTCGCCACCTACCGCATCGACTCGCTGGGCTTCTATGTGAAATCCACCAGTAAGATTCAGTCCATCAACGAAGCGAAAGACATCGCTGGCTTGAAGATTATTGTTGGTTCCGGCACCAATCAGGAGGCTGTGCTGTTGGCCTGGGATAAGCAGAATCGCGCCAACGGTCTGCCCGCCTTTCAGCCGATTTATGTCACGGACGATGCGGCCGCCAACCTGAGCCTACAATCCGGTCGTTCCGATGCCTATTTCGGCCCCAACGTGATCGGGGCGTACAAAGCCGAGCTGACCGGCAAGGTTAAGCATGTCGGCACGGTCAACGGCGGCTATCCCAACGTCGCACATATCGCGGTCACCACGCGCAAAGGCAGCGGACTGGTTCAGCCAATTAATACTGCGCTGAACGGCGTGATTAAAAGTGGCGAATACGACCAGGTGCTAAACCGCTGGGGAGAAAGTATTGAGCGTATCGACCGTTCAGAAATCAACCCGCCGGGACTGGGCGATTAATCCCGCCCGATGGCTATCGGACACGATGAACATACCCGATAGCCCGTCATGTGTTAATGAATCAGGAGCACGCCATGTCCGACGACATCTTCATTGTTACCCAGCCCGAAGACCCTATCATGGCCCCCATTATCGACGGGTTATTCGCGGAATATGAGCAGCGCTATGGTGATTTTTTTGGCGAACGGGAAAGCGATCCGCTGGGAATCTACCAGCAACCGCACGGCATTTTTATTGCGCTGCTGCGTCAGGGGGTACCGATTGCGACTGGCGCGTTTAAACGCTACGACAGCACCACTGCCGAAATTAAGCGCGTATGGACGGATAACGCACTGCGCCGTCAGGGGCTGGCAGGGAAAGTGATGCAAGAGCTGGAGCAACATGCACGCCGGTTAGGCTATCAGCACTTTTTCCTGACCACCGGTTTCCGCCAGCCTGAAGCCGTGTGCCTCTACCTGAGCCACGGTTATACCCCGCAGTTCGACATCAACGTCGACCCGGTAACCTACAGCATTCCGCCTTACGATGGGCGACTGCCGTTTAAGAAAGCGCTGTTTGACACAGCCCCCCCTCGGGCTGCTCGACAGACGAAGGTCGATCTTATCGCTCGCCATTTGAAAGTGTGTTGACCCAGCACATCACGTCTCACCCAGTGCGGTGATGAAGAGCAAAAGGACATTTTTCAGGATCACCTTCAAAGGGTATCGATATGACACAATCTCTACACATACCTTCTCAGCCGGCACTGAGCCCGGCACCGTTACGCATCGTGCCTGCACGTTATCCCTTTCGTTTTGCTGGCGCGCTCTTTTCCCTGTTTATTTTTGCCGGGATTATTCAGTCAATCGCGCTAAATCCGCGCTGGGAATGGGCGGTCTTTGCCGAGTGGTTTTTCAATCCGGTTATACTCACCGGTCTGGGGCAAACGCTGCTATTGACCGCGCTGGGCACAATATTCAGCATCATTTTTGGCACCGCACTGGCGCTGGCGCGCCTTTCGCCGTCTTATCTGCTGTCCACCCTGTCGTGGCTCTATATCTGGCTGTTCCGGTCACTGCCGCTGATTCTGGTGCTGATCATTCTCTACAATTTCTCGTATCTCTACGACGAACTGGCGCTGGGGATTCCGTTTACCTCCATCGTCTTCCTGAACTATCCGACGATTGACTTACTGGATCAATTTTCCGTCGCCGTACTTGGCCTGACGCTGGTGCAGTCCGCCTATACGGCAGAGATTATTCGTGGCGGTATTCTTGGTGTAGATGCCGGGCAGTTTGAGGCCTCTGCCGCGCTCGGGCTGCCCGGAGGTCGCCGTACAGTACGCATCATTCTGCCGCAGGCGCTGCGCTCGATTCTGCCTACTGGTTTCAACGAGATCATCAGTCTGGCAAAAGGCACGTCCATCGTTTATGTGCTGGCGCTGCCGGAGCTATTTTATACCGTTCAGGTCATCTACAACCGGACGCAGCAGGTTATCCCCCTGCTGATGGTCGCCACTATCTGGTATCTGCTGATCACCACGGTGCTATCCGTCATCCAATACTACGTGGAACGCTATGTGTCGCGCGGTGCCGTGCGTGAAATGCTGCCAACGCCGCGCCAGAGACTCGTCCGTTTCCTGACGCGCAAGCGCGCACATTAATCTACCCGATTCTGGAGATTCACCATGTCTGAAGCTATCGACTATTTCGCTCATGCTCGCCCTGCTACACAGCCACAGGCAGAAAATGCTCAGGGGCTGATCGAGATCCGCAACGTGGCAAAATATTTTGGTCAGCACAAAGCGCTGGAAGATATCAATCTGACGCTGGCGCCCGGTTCCGTCACGGTGATCCTCGGCCCGTCCGGTTCGGGGAAATCCACGCTGCTGCGCACCATTAACCACCTTGAGCGGGTGGACGACGGCTTTATCCGCATCGACGGCGACTACATCGGCTACCGTCGCAAGGGGAATACGCTCTATGAGCTGAAAGAAAAGGACATTTTACGCCAGCGCATCAACGTCGGTTACGTGTTCCAGAATTTCAATCTGTTCCCACACCTTTCCGTGTTAGAGAACATTATTGAAGCCCCGCTGGCGCATAAGTTGTATTCACGCCAGGAGGCCGAAGATATCGCCTTTACCCTGCTGGAAAGCGTCGGCCTGCGCCATAAAGCCCAGTCCTATCCCCGCCATCTGTCTGGTGGTCAGCAGCAACGCGTTGCCATCGCCCGTGCGCTGGCACTCAAGCCCAAAGTCATGCTGTTTGATGAACCGACATCCGCGCTCGATCCTGAACTGGTCGGCGAGGTACTGGATGTGATCAAGTCGCTAGCCAGATCCGGCGTGACGCTGGTCGTCGTCACACATGAAATCGGCTTTGCGCGCGAAGTCGCCGACCGCGTGGTATTTATGGTGGACGGGAAAATTATCGAAAGCGGCGATTCCTGGCAGGTACTGAACCACCCCCGCCATCCACGCACGATCAACTTTTTGAATAAGGTGCTGTGAGGAAATAAAGGTCAGTTATTGACTAACACCCCGTCTGGTTCACTCGCAGCGAGCCAGACAGGGGGATAAACAATGACTTTTCAGGTAGTCACTCAGTATACGGGCTGCTATAAACCTGAACCATCACGCTTTTACACCAAGATAGCGGTATAGTTCGGTTAAATGCTCGCGCCGGGTTGTATCTCTACCAGAAAGGTAAGCTGGTCAGAGATCCCCGGTGAGTTTCAGCCTGCTGGCGATATGCTTCAGCGGCAAGTCAGATGGGAATAAACGCAAGATCATGTTCACTGAAATACGCCATTCAGGTCAGCATTAGTTCATCATCTGGTAACGCCAATAATGATTCTTCCGACAGCGAAAGAATCTGCCTCCGTGCCATATAGTTTTCCTCGTAAATCATTCCATTCGGTATTTTTAACAAATTCGATTATCGCCTAAGGGTACACCCTGACGCCATAACCAAAACGTGACGGCACCCCATCAATGATATAACCTATGTGCGATAGAATAAATGCAACAACTTAAATGCGATAACGTGGTGAAAAAATGTTCATTAGAGCTTATTTAAGGACATTGACGGAAGATCAGTTTGCCGATCGGGTAAAAGAGATGCTGGAGCAGTTCGTTCAGGAACGGGGACATAAAATAACCAGTTATTATCGGGAAAACATCAGCGCCACAAAACTTGACCGCCCGGAGCTGGGACGCTTACTGACGGACTGTCATCACAATGATATTTTATTGGTCGAGCGGATAGACCATCTGACCCGCCTGAGCAACAGCGACTGGATGAGGCTGAAAAAGCAGATCGAGCAACATGAACTACGAATTATCAGCCTGGATGTGCCCACATCATGGCAGGCGCTATCAGATAAAGACCTTTCACAGGCTGACCCGCTCACCCGCGCCGTGATAACCGCCATCAATAACATGCTTATCGACCTGATAGCCGCGATGTCGCACAAGGACTGGCATAGCCGCAACCAGCGGCAAAAACAGGGAATCGAACGGGCGCATACACTGGGTAAATACAGGGGTAAACAGGCCGATCATGAACGGCATCAGCAAGTCCTGTACTACCGACAGATAAAAAAACTCAGCATCCGCGAAACCGCAGACGCAACGGGCTACAGTGTTTCACAGGTTTGCCGTATCCAGGCTCTTTATTAAAGATGTCAGGGTTCGCTGAAAAGTTATTTTACTCCGTCCCAGATGGAGTTTTTTCATATTTTAAATCATATCGTTAGACATTACAGGAGAAAAAAGATGAAACAGTGGCAGGCTTTCCTTACTGGAGGGTTTTTAATGATTTCGACAATCACCGGAACGATAGCTTCCGAACAGCACGACCTTCCAGGATATACTCAGGGAGCAGAGGTTATTCAGGTTAAAACCACCCGCAACCAGGTAGATTACATCGGGGACGTGGTATACGCGCAGGTAAAAAGTACCCGGTCAGTCAGGCAAATGCACATGTCTGTTTTAGTTCCCCGTAATGATGAGCTGAAACCGGCCATTATCTATTTTCCCGGTGGAGGATTTACTACATCCGAGCATGACAAGTTTATTGAGATGCGCATGGCGCTGGCAGAGGCCGGTTTTGTCGTGGTGGCCGCAGAATACCGGACGATCCCTGATATATTCCCGGCACCGGTTATCGACGCTAAAAGTGCTGTCAGATACATCCGCCAGCATGCAATAGAATATGGAGTCGATCCCAAACGAATTGGCGTATTGGGAGACTCAGCCGGAGGATGGCTTGCTCAGATGTTGGGAACCACAAACGGCGATCAATCTTTTGATAAAGGTGACAACCTCAGTCAGTCATCGGATGTTCAGGCGGTCGCGACGCTTTACGGAATTTCTGACCTGCGAAATATAGGTGAAGGTTTCTCTGAGGTTATTCAGCGTGTTCATCATTCACCTGCAGCAACAGAAGCCCTGCTGGTTAATGGTGCAGCGTTCCGGAATTTTGCAGGGGCATCAATAACAGACTCACCAGAAAAAGCGCTTAATGCAAGCCCGGTTGGACATCTGAGTGGCCATACCCCTCCGTTCCTGATTATGCACGGCAGCAAGGATTCGCTGGTTTCGCCGGAGCAAAGTGCAACACTTTATGGATTACTCAAAAAAGCCGGAAATCACGCTAATTATGTGCTTATTGAAGGCGCTGAACACGGCGATTATCACTGGTACCAGCCAGCAGTAATCAGCAAGGTTGTTGACTGGTTTCGTCAGACGCTGGGTTCCCCTGAAAAAACAGGGAAGCAATCAACAATAAATCCGGATGCCAATCTCTGACATCCTCATATTCGTTATTTCCCGTTTCTAACGGGAAATAACGAATCAATTAACCTCAGGTATTATTGGGTTCAGTATTATTTACCTTCAAAAAAATCATCAGGCAGTTGCCCGGGTGGCATGTTGATAACGGCATCATTAGGGGCAAACTGTACGGCGTTCATCTGCTGGTTTGTCACCCAGCGGCCCCTACCAGCCCTTGATGAATACGGTAATCTCAGGTATTAGCGTTTCGGGCGCACCATTGAGAATATGTAGACGCAGCCTATTCATCATTCCAGACAGAAATAATAAGCCACTCGCATTAAATCGCAACCAGCCCCCGCACGCCGTCCTGTTCCATCGTTTCACCTCGTCCGCGCTGTATAATTTCCCCACGTGACATCACCAAATAGCTGTCAGCCAGTTCGGCGGCGAAGTCGTAAAACTGCTCGACCAGCAGAATCGCCATGTCGCCACGCTGCGCCAGTTGGCGAATCACCGCGCCGATTTCTTTGATCACCGACGGCTGTATGCCTTCTGTCGGCTCATCCAGAATCAACAACTGTGGTTTACAGGCCAGCGCACGACCAATGGCTAATTGCTGCTGTTGCCCGCCGGACAAATCGCCGCCGCGTCGCTGTTTCATTTCATCCAATACGGGAAAAAGCTGGTAGATTTCATCCGGCACCTGCCGCGCCTGTTTACCCGGAAAGCGCGACAGCCCCATCAGCAGATTCTCTTCTACCGTCAGACGAGGAAAAACTTCCCGCCCTTGCGGCACATAGGCGATGCCATCCTGCACACGCTGGTATGGCTTGCGCGTATTGATCGCTTCGCCCTGCCAGCGAATCGTGCCGGATTTCGCCGGAATCAGCCCCATCAGGCATTTCAGCAGCGTGGTTTTCCCCACGCCGTTGCGCCCGAGCAGGCAGGTAATCTCGCCAGGTTTTACCTCAAAGGACAGGCCGCGCAGGATGTGGCTGCCGCCGTAGTACTGATTCAGTTCAACAATCTCTAACATGTTAGCGCCCCAGATAAACGTCAATCACCTGCTCATTCGCCTGCACTTCGCGCAGCGATCCTTCCGCCAGCACCTGCCCCTGATGCAGCACGGTGACGCGATCGGCAATGCTCTCGACAAACCCCATATCGTGCTCTACCACCATCAGCGAGTGTTTGCCCGCCAGACTGCGGAACAGTTCGGCGGTGTACGCCGTTTCTGCGTCGGTCATCCCGGCGGCGGGTTCATCAAGCAGCAGCAGATGGGGCTCCTGTACCAGTAGCATACCGATCTCCAGAAACTGTTTTTGGCCGTGCGACAGCAGCCCTGCGGGGCGCTGCCGTTCGTGACCGAGCCGCAACAGCGCCAGCGTCTCGTCAATCCGATCACGCTGCTCGCTATGTAGTTTGGCACGCAAACTCGCCCACACTGACTTGTCGGTTTTCAGCGCGATATCGAGATTTTCAAACACCGTCAGCGCTTCAAACACCGTCGGTTTCTGAAATTTTCGCCCAATTCCTGCGCGGGCTATTTCTACCGGTGATAGCGTCGTCAGGTCGGTGTACTGATCGTAAAACGCTTTGCCGTTGTCGGGCCGCGTTTTACCGGTGATGACGTCCATCAGCGTGGTTTTCCCCGCGCCGTTTGGGCCGATAATACAACGCAGTTCCCCCACGCCAATCTGCAACGACAGATCGGTGAGTGCCCGGAAACCGTCAAAACTCACATTAATCTTGTCGAGTTGCAGCACCGGATCGGTCTGATGACGATGACGATCCGACGGGTGTGGTTGTGCAAACATCGGCTGAGCGGCAACAGTGTACGCAGGCTCGGAGACAGATGGTGCAGATAAAGACTCAGTCATGCTTCTTCCTCGTCAGCAAGCCAATCACGCCACGCGGCAAAAACAGCGTGACGAGAATAAACATCAGCCCTAAAAAGAACAGCCAGTATTCAGGGAAGGCCACGGTAAACCAGCTTTTCGCCCCGTTGACGATGCCCGCACCGAGTAGTGGCCCGATCAGCGTTCCACGTCCGCCCAGCGCCACCCAAATAGCCGCTTCGATGGAGTTGGTCGGTGACATTTCGCCAGGGTTAATGATGCCGACCTGCGGCACATACAGCGCCCCGGCCAGCCCGCACAGCACGGCGGAGAGCGTCCAGACAAACAGTTTGAAGCCTTTCGGATCGTAGCCGCAGAACATCAGACGGTTTTCCGCATCACGCACCGCCGTCAACACGCGGCCAAATTTACTGCGCGCCAGCGCAAAACCCACCAGCAGGCTGGCCATTAACAACAGCACGGAGGCGACAAACAGCCCGATGCGCGTACCGGTGGCCGTAATGGGGAAACCGAGCAGTGTGGTAAAGCCGGTAAAACCGTTATTACCGCCAAAACCGGTTTCGTTACGGAAGAACAACAACATACCCGCGTAGGTCAGCGCCTGCGTCATGATCGAGAAATACACGCCCTTGATTTTGGAGCGGAATGCAAACCAGCCGAATACAAAAGCCAGCACGCCAGGCACCAGCACAATCAGGCACAGCGCCCAGGCGAAATACTGGGTTCCTGCCCAGAACCACGGCAGTTCCGTCCACGACAGAAAGGACATAAACGCGGGCATTCCTTCTCCAGCGGCCTGCCGCATCAAATACATGCCCATCGCGTAGCCACCCAGCGCGAAAAACAGGCCGTGCCCGAGCGACAGCAGCCCGGCATAGCCCCACACCAGATCCAGCGCGACGGCAATAATCGCATAGCACAGAATTTTGCCGATCAACGTCAGCGTGTAAGTCGACATCGCCAACGGATTCTCTGCAGGCAACAGCGCGAGGAACGGCAGCGTCAGCAAAGCCAGAAAAGCGATCGAGCCGAGGCCAAAGATCAGTCGCGGCGCGCGCTGCGTCAGGGTTATCGTCATGGGTTGCGTAATAGGTTGCGTCATCAGTCAATCACCCGTCCTTTGAATGCAAACAGCCCCTGTGGCCGCTTCTGAATAAACAGCACGATCAGTACCAGAATGACAATTTTTCCCAGCACGGCACCGATCTGCGGCTCCAGCACTTTGTTGAGAATGCCGAGGCTGAATGCAGCCACCACCGTTCCGGCAAGCTGCCCGACGCCACCCAGCACGACAACAAGGAATGAATCGATGATGTAGCCCTGTCCCAGCTCCGGCCCGACGTTGCCTAGCTGCGACAGCGCCACACCGCCTAGCCCGGCGATGCCGGAACCCAGACCAAAGGCCAGCATATCGACGCGTCCGGTCGGCACACCGCAGCAATCCGCCATCGCCCGATTTTGTGTTACCGCCCGCACGTTCATGCCGAGGCGAGTCTTATTAAGCAATAACCAGGTGAGCAGCAGCACGCCAAGAACAAACAGGATCACCGCGATGCGGTTATACGGCAGCATCAGATTCGGCAACAGACGCAACCCTCCGGACAGCCACGCGGGGTTCGCCACTTCCATATTTTGCGTCCCGAATAACATCCGCACCAGTTGAATCAGCATCAGGCTAATTCCCCAGGTTGCCAGCAGCGTTTCCAGCGGCCGGCCATACAGATGACGGATCACCGCACGTTCCAGCGCCATACCGACACCAGCCGTAATGAAGAAAGCGACAGGCAACGCCAGCAGCGGATAGTACGCCAGCCAGCCGGGTGCAAACTGCTGACACAGCGACTGCACCAGCCAAGTCGCGTATGCTCCCAACATCAGCATTTCGCCGTGCGCCATGTTGATGACGCCCAGCAGCCCGTACGTGATCGCCAACCCCAGCGCCGCCAGTAGCAAAATAGAACCGAGCGACAGCCCGGTAAACGCCTGTCCCAGCAGATCGCCGGCGATCAAGCTTTGCTTAATCTGATCCAGACTCTCCTGCGCCGCCGCACGCACGCCGGTATCCGATTCGTTTTGCGTCTGCGTCAAGGGCTGTAAGCGCGCCTGCATTTGCGGATCGCCGGTCTGCCCTAAGCGTTTGACCGCCTCCAGCCGCACCTGCGGATTAGGATCGCTTAACTGTCGGGTCGCAATAGCGGTATTCAGCGCATCATGCACCTGCGCATCCTTTTCTACCTCAAGGCGCTGCACCAACAGCGGCAGTTGGTCCGCACTACTCTCGCTTTGCAACTGCCGTACGGCATTCAGACGCGTTGCGGCATCGTCGCTAACGAGCTGATGTGAGGCCAGCGCGGTAGCAACCAGCACACGCAGGCGGTTATTCATAAACAGCTTTTTGGTCGCGCCAACCGGTTCCGCATGCCCTTCCAGCGGCGTTAACGTCCCCTGCACATCCCTAAATGGCTGTTGGTTACGATCGAGCACCACGGATTCATCGCGCAATGCCTGTAACAGCGGCAAACGTGCGGGATCCGGCGCAGCGGCCCATTGTTGCAACAGTTCGGCCTGCTGCGTGCGGTTTGCCGCGGCGAAATCGGCCGCAGGCCCGGCCTGTGCCAGCAAAGGAAGCATCAGACACAGCGACAACACAAACGTAGATAATCGACAACTCATCATCGCAATATCCGCCATATAAGAGAGATAATATCTATTCGGCACCATTTATTTTGCCTTATATATCCAGCCGTCTCACCGCCACACCTTTAGTATGCTGGCACAGTGAGTATTTCGTGCGCTATAACGCCGCCATTCATATGCAATACCGTATGCGCGCCCGACGCAGGCGCTCAATCGCCGCCGCCCTGCGACCCCAGACTTCCGGCTAAATTATGCCGCTACGCGGTTCCATCGATGTTTATGACCGATAATCGAGCCGCTAGTAACGCGAATATTCGTCCCATAAACGGGACTCTCCCTACAGGCCAGCACACGTGCTGTTCAAAAACGTCTTTGACGTTTTTTGTCCTACGCGACACTGACTTTCTCGGCATCCATGCCGCTCACTCGGCGGTCATGCCCATCAATGCATAATTTTTTACGCCGGATTAAGGCCTAAAACTCAAATTTACTGCGCGGCTTTTATTGGATGATCGGGTTTCTTATCGTTACCGGGGATATACGGGCTCCACGGCTGCGCGCGAACCGGTTTATCCGTCTGCCAGACCACGTTGAACTGACCGTTTTCCTCAATCTCGCCAATCATCACCGGCTTGTGCAGATGGTGGTTGGTCTTGTCCATCGTCAGCGTAAAGCCATCCGGTGCGGCAAAGGTCTGGCCGGCCATCGCGGCGCGGACTTTATCTACGTCTGTGGTACCCGCTTTCTCTACCGCCTGCGCCCACATATGAATGCCCACATAGGTGGCTTCCATCGGATCGTTAGTCACCACCGTGCCTGCGTTCGGCAGATTTTTCGCTTTGGCATAGGCTTTGTAAGCTTCCACGAAGTCGGCATTGGTTGGGTTATCTACCGACTCAAAGTAGTTCCATGCAGCTAAATGGCCGACCAGCGGTTTGGTATCAATTCCGCGTAGCTCCTCTTCACCGACCGAGAACGCCACAACGGGTACATCCGTCGCTTTGATACCCTGATTCGCCAGCTCTTTATAGAACGGTACGTTGGAGTCGCCGTTGATGGTGGACACAACCGCCGTCTTACCGCCCGCCGAGAACTTCTTGATGTTGGAAACAATTGTCTGGTAATCGCTGTGACCAAACGGCGTATAAACTTCCTCAATATCCTTGTCCTGCACGCCTTTAGAATGCAGGAACGCACGCAGAATTTTGTTAGTTGTGCGTGGATACACATAATCCGTACCCAGCAGGAAGAAGCGCTTCGCCGCCCCGCCGTCTTCGCTCATCAGGTACTCCACGGCAGGAATCGCCTGCTGATTCGGTGCTGCACCCGTGTAGAACACGTTCGGCGACATCTCTTCGCCTTCATATTGTACCGGGTAGAACAATAAACCGTTCAGTTCCTCAAATACCGGAAGAACCGATTTGCGCGATACCGATGTCCAGCAGCCGAACACCACCGCCGCTTTGTCCTGCGTCAGCAGTTGGCGAGCTTTTTCGGCAAACAGCGGCCAGTTTGATGCCGGATCGACCACTACCGGCTCCAGTTTTTTACCCAACACACCGCCTTTGGCATTGATTTCATCAATGGTCATCAGCGCGACATCCTTCAGCGGCGTTTCCGAAATCGCCATTGTGCCGGACAGCGAATGCATAATGCCGACTTTGATGGTGTCCGCCGCCTGCACGCTCCAGGTCAATCCCATACCAACCACCGTCGCAGAAAGCGCAAAAACTTTTAGCAATGAACGTCTTTTCATTTATTAGCCCTTAAGTCGTGTTGAGTGAGAACGGAATTGTGTGATGCGTCAGGTGAAGTGCCTTCCGTTGAAACGGATGGCATTGAAACAGATTGCGGTGAAACAGCTTGAGGCCGCGCCTGTTGTAGCATGTGCAGGGTGATCTTCCTGACTTCGGCTTTACTGACGGCAATGTGGTCGGTCAGAATGCGCTGCGCCTCCTCGGTGTGTTGTTGTAATATCGCCAGCAGAATACGGGCGTGCTCTTTATAGGTCGCGTCGATACGATCCTCGCGGGTGAAATCGAGACGCCGAATAATGCGGATTTTCTCCGTCAGTTCGCCGTGAACCCGCGCCATTTCGCTATTGCCTGCCGCTGTCACCAGCCCTCGGTGAAACCCTTCGTCGTAGCGGGAGACGATCTTGCCGTCATCCAGACGCGGTTCTTCAATCCAGAAGCGTTTCAGGTCAGCCAATAGCTCGGCACAGCGACCCGGCGGCATTCCGCACAGTCGTCGAATGGCTTCGCGTTCTAGCACGATGCGGAAATCATACAGTTCTTCGAAATAGGCGAAATCAAACGGACGAACCTGCCAGCCGCTGCGAAAATAGACTTCGACATAGCCCTCCCGCTCCAGCCAGAACAGCGCCTGACGCACCGGCGTACGACTGACCGACATCCGCTCGGCAATTTCATTTTCACTAAAGCGGTCGCCCGGCATCAGGTGAAAGTCGAAAATGTCGTTTTTCAGCGCTTGATACACCCGCTCCGCCAGCGCTTCCGGGCGATCTTTGCTGCTCTTTTGTGTACCTGCTCGCATCGTTTTCTCCTCCTGGCTGTTTATTGCCGTTCGTCCGTTTATTCAGGCTCATGGTTTATGCCAGCCTGTCCTTTTATTCCAGCCCCTATCCAACCACAGCAAGGCATCACCGGGACTGACCGGTCGCCCCGGCTGGCAACCGATGCGCTTCACCCGGCCAGACTGCGGCGCGCTAATCGTCAGCTCCATCTTCATGGCTTCGACGATAATCAGCGGCTGCCCGGCTTCAATGACATCTCCGACGTTCACCAGCACTTTCCAGATGTTGCCATTCATGTCCGCACTGACCTGAAACGCATCGACGTCGTTCTCCACGGGGACGACCGCTACCCCCTCCTGCTGCGCGCTGTCATCCTCCTGTTGCCACAGCGCCACTTCCGTTTCAAACGCCGTGGCCTGACGCTGGCGGAACGCGGCAATATCGTCGGCCAGCTCCGTTAGGAAATGAGTGTGTTCAGCGAAATCAAATTCGGTTTCTTCGATGTGGATCGCGGCACGTCCTTCGCGAAAATCCTCACGCAGCGTTGTCAGTTCTGCTTCACTGACCGGATAAAACCGCACCTGATCGAAGAAGCGCAGCAGCCACGGTTCACCCGCAATGAACTGATCGTTCTTGAGGAATTTGTTCCAGATAGGCAGCGTGCGCCCCACCAGTTGATAGCCGCCCGGCGAATCCATGCCGTAAATGCACATGTACATGCCGCCGATACCGACCGTGCCTTCTGCGGTGAAGGTGCGTGCCGGATTATATTTGGAACTCAATAAACGATGGCGCGGATCGACTGGCACCGCGCAGGGCGCGCCGAGATAAACGTCGCCCAGCCCCAGAATCAGATAGCTGGCATCGAAAATGATGTCGCGTACGTCTTCACGGCTCGCTAACCCATTAATACGCTGGATGAAATCGACGTTATTCGGCAGCCACGGCGCGCTAGGCCGTACGGTTTCGCGGTAGCGCTCCACCGCGCCGAGCGTGGCGCTGTCTTCAAACGCCATCGGCAAATGGACGATGCGCGACGGTACTTTCATCTGGCTAACGTCGCCCAACTGATGTTCCAGATGCAGCAGTACGTCTAACAACGCCTGCTGGCGGATAACCTGGCTGTCATAACGCACCTGTAGTGACCGCACGCCGGGCGACAGCTCTTCGATCCCTGCGGCTTCGGAGGCACGAATCGCCGCCATCAGGAGATGGACACGCAACCGCAGCGCCAGATCCAACACGTTGTCGCCGTATTCAATCAGAACGTAGTTATCCCCCGCCTGACGATACACGGCGGCTGGGGTGGTCGCGGTGGCCGCTACAGCCGCCAACACCGTTGCAGAGCCGTGCTCTGTCGTCGCTAGCAAGGGCACGTCAAAGGTAGGCGTCTGCGTCACACCCAGTGTGGCAACACAGTCAGACTGCACCTGTTCCAGCGCTCGCGCTTCATCCGCGCTGATAGGATGAAAGCGGATACGATCGCCAGGCTTAACCTGACCGACTTTCCACAGTTCTGCTTTGGCAATCGTGACCGGACAGACAAATCCACCCAGACTCGGCCCGTCTCGAGTGAGGATCACCGGGAAATCACCGGTAAAATTCACTGCGCCGATGGCGTATTCACAGTCGTGAACGTTGGAGGGATGCAGACCCGCCTCGCCGCCGTTAGCCCGCGTCCAGGTGGGCTTCGGCCCAACCAGACGCACGCCCAGACGATTCGAGTTGTAGTGCACCTGCCATTCCGCCGCGAAAAATTCGTCGATTGCCGCGTGGGTAAAGAAATCCGGCGCACCGTGCGGACCATAGAGCACGCCAATGCACCACTCATCGCCATACTGCGGAATCAGCGCGGCGTCCACAGCTTGCGGCTTACTCACGGGCGCAGGCGTGGTGCAGGCTGGCAATGCAGGTTGAGAGATCGCCAACATATCGGCCACGCGCAGCGTTCGTCCGGCATGACCGCCAAATTCTCCGAGCGCAAAGGTCGAGCGGCTGCCGAGATACTGCGGCACATCAATGCCATTACGCACCGCCAGATAGGTGCGACAGCCAGACTGCGCCCGTCCCAGCGTCAGCGTTTGCCCGGCCGTTACCGTAACGGGCTGCCAGTATGGCACCGTTTCCCCATCCAGCGTCGCCAGGCAGTCTGCGCCTGTCAGCGCAATGACTGCCTCACGGTGGAAGCGCAGCGTCGGGCCTTGTAGCGTAAACTCCAGTCCGGCGGCAGTTTCATCGTTGCCGACAATACGGTTCGCCAGCCGAAACGCGAAATCATCCATCGGGCCGGACGGCGGCACGCCGATGTCCCAGTAGCCGAGGCGTCCGGGGTAGTCCTGCACACTACTCCAGGTGCCAGGTTGCATCACTTCAATCACCGAGGCGGATGGGGTAAAGCTGTCGAGCATCCGCGTCCACACGGTTCCGCTGCGGAACGCCTCGGTGGCGATAATCTGGCGCAGGTAATCGAGATTGGTGGCAATGCCGTGCAAACGCGTGGCATTCAGCGCCTGCTGCATCTTTTCCAGCGCCAGCTCACGGGTTTCCGCGTGAACGATCAGCTTGGCAATCATCGGATCGTAATATGCCGACACCTCGGTGCCAGAACTTACCCAGCCGTCAACACGCACGCCAGCAGGAAACGCCACTTCGGTCAGCACACCGGGGCTGGGCTGGAAATTTTTCAGCGGATCTTCCGCGTAAATACGTACTTCAATCGCGGCACCACGCGCTGCCTGCGTCAGTTTCGCCCAGTCCAGTGTTTCATCCGCCGCAACGCGCAGCATACATTCGACCAAATCCAGCCCGGTGACACACTCCGTTACTGGGTGTTCCACCTGCAAACGGGTATTCACTTCGAGGAAAAAGAATGCATCGCGTTCGGCATCGTAGATATACTCCACCGTTCCCGCGCTGCGATAGCTAACCAGCTCACCCAGCTTCACCGCTGAGGCCAGCAGCGCCGCACGCGTCGCTTCCGGCAAATGCGGTGCAGGCGTTTCTTCTACGACTTTCTGGTTGCGCCGCTGCAATGAGCAATCACGTTCGCCCAATGCCACTACGCGGCCTTTACCATCGCCAAAAATCTGTACTTCTACGTGACGCGCCCGATCGATACAGCGTTCGAGGAACACGCCCGCATCGCTGAAGAACTGTTCACCCAGACGACGCACGCTTTCCCACGCGGCCTGTAGCGCCACGGCATCGGCACAGCGCGTCAGGCCGATACCACCGCCCCCGGCGGTACTTTTCAACATGACCGGATAGCCGATGTCTTCGGCGGCGGCCAGTGCGTCCTCCAGCGAGGACAGCAACGGCGTTCCTGGCGTCATCGGTACACCGGCAGCGGCGGCTAATTCACGGGCACGGTGCTTCAGACCAAATTCACCAATTTGCTGAGCGGTTGGCCCGACAAACGCAATGCCGGCCTTTTCACACGCCGCGGCAAACGGCAGGCTCTCTGACAAAAAACCGTAGCCCGGCCAAACAGCCTCTGCCCCTGTCTGCTGTGCGGCGGCAAGTACTTTGTCGATACACAGATAGCTGTCGCTGGCCTTCTCGCCGCCAATCGATACGGCGATGTCGGCATCTTTCACGTGTTGTGCATTTTTATCCGCATCGGAATACAACGCTACGCTGGTGATACCCAAACGCTTTAGTGTACGTATGGCGCGGCAGGCAATTTCCCCTCGGTTAGCGATCAGTACGGTCTTAAACATGAGATGCCTCCTGATGAGCAAGCCAGTGACGCCAGCCGCCGAATGCCGTGATATCCACGGCGTCGCTCAGCGCAGCCGGTTCGCAAATAAAGCCTTTCACCTGCCGTCCGTCGGCTAATGTCAGCGTACCAATGCCCAGCGGTGCCGGAATTTCCGCGACGAACTCGCCAAAACGCGCCAGCGGAATGTCCCACAGTTCGACGATAATCGCCGCGCCATCGGTGCTTTTCGCTAAACCGGGCTTGGCGGGTTGCGTATTCGCTAGCGCATAAAGACGATAGTTTTCTGTGGTGCGCGTCTCTTCTACCCGCACCGCATCGCGGCTGGTCAGTTGATGGTTCAGCGGCATGCCCGTCAGATGTGCCCCGACAACGGCGAGACGGACGTGTAAGGCGGAAGGCGACAAGGTGCCCGCCCCCGCAGGCAACATTTTTCCTGTGGCCCCCAGCGTGAGCGCCAGTTGCGCCTGCCAGCGCAGACCAAAGCTCGCTAATGCGCGGTCGTGCCAGGCAGGCGCAATCAGCGTGATCCCCGCCGGTAAGCCATCGGAGCGGAAAGGTGCTGGCAGCGCCAGCGCCGAGAGATCGGCCAGATTAGTAAAGTTGGTGTAGGTGCCCAACTGAGAGTTGTAGCGCACCGGTTCCTGCTTCATCGCCTCACGCGTGTGGATTGTCGGCGAGGTCGGCACGACTAATGCATCAAATGAGGCCAGCATCTGCTGAATCTGACGCGCCAGTTCGGCACGCAGGTATTCAGCCCTAAACGCCTCTACCGCGCTGAAGCGTTCGCCGCTGGCCACAATACCGTGCACCACCGGATCCATGCTCTCTGGCTGTCGTAGCATGTCGCCAACGGCGACGGTGCGTTCCGCCACCCAGGGGCCTTGATACAGTTGATCGGCTAGCTGTGTGAAAACACTGAAATCGATAGGGTGCAGCGTCGCGCCCGTTGCTTCTAGTTCAGCCAGCGCCTGTTGCCATGCTGCCTGTGCAGCAGTATCAGCAAAGAAATTCGGGTCGCTGGGAATAGCAAAGCGCGGATGAGTGGGCAGCGCCGCAGGCGCACATCCTGGATTACTACGCGAGTAAGCATCTGTCACATCGTAGCCGCCAGCCAGTTCGGCGACGGTAAACGCATCTGCGACGGTCAGTGCAAACACGGAGATGGTGTCGTTCAGACGACAGGCTGGCACCACACCGCTTGCCGATAGCCACCCTTTCGTCGGCTTCAGGCCGACAATATTGTTAAATCCGGCGGGGACACGCCCCGAACCGGCGGTATCAGTGCCTAATGAAAAAGCAACCAGCCCACGCGCCAACACCGACGCCGATCCTGAACTGGAACCCCCGCTAACATAGTCCGCGTTAAAGGTGTTTGGCACCTCACCAAACGGTGAGCGCGTACCGACCAGACCGGTCGCAAACTGATCGAGGTTGGTTTTGCCAATGACAATCGCCCCTGCCGCTTTCAGTTTGGCAACGGCAGTCGCATCATTGTCGGCCAGATAGGTAAACGCCGGACACGCTGCGCTCGTCGGCCAGCCTGCAACATCAATATTGTCTTTGACGGCAAAAGGAACGCCAAACAGCGGCAGCGCATCGGGATTTTCACGATACTGAGGCAAGAGCGCCGCGATTTGTGCCTGAAGTTGCTCAGGTGTCGCCAGTGCGATCCAAGCCGGATCGTCCGGTGATAAGCTCGCAAGCAATGCCCCTAACGTTTCGCCGATGTTATCGGCCTGCTGGTGATAGTGCTGTTTCCATTCCTGAAGCGTGAGTCCTGTCATTCTTAGCATGATGTGAATCCCATCTGGTATACAAGATTGGATTCACTAAAGCGAATACCATGCCAAATTTTATTTTATTGATTTATATAGAATTAAAATAAATCGCCATATTGCAATGCACAGAAAAGGAACAACCGTGCGCCATCGCGGAGCATGGTTGCAAAAAAGCGTGGGTCATTGATATACGGATAATGTTTCTCTCAGGCAATTTTCTTCGCGGCCTGCTGCGCCATAATCGACAATTCCGCCGCCTTAAAGATATGCGCTTGCGGCATCGCCAGCTCGGTGCGCTCACGGCAGTCACGAAGAAAATCCCGGAAGAAGGTTCGTTCAACGTGTCCTGCGGGGGTAAAGCGCTGTTCACCCTTGCTATTCACCAGATAAACGACGTTGCTTTCGCGGCGCGTCAGATCGACATATTTTCTGATTTCGATATAGCCTTCCGTCCCCAGTATCGTCAGGCGTCCGTCGCCCCACACGCTCAAGCCATCTGGCGTGAACCAGTCACAGCGAAAATAGCCCGTTGCCCCATTATCACCCAGCAGCATCGCATCACCAAAATCCTCAAATTCTGGCTGATGCGGATGATGGTAATTCGCCGTTTGGCTGGCAACCACTCGTGCGCCGGTATTGTCGGTAAAATAGAGAAACTGTTCGATCTGGTGGATACCGATATCGCAGAGAATCCCGCCGTACTGACGCTTTTGATAAAACCAGTCAGGCCGTGCGCCGCGTTCACGATGTGGACCAACGCCGATCGTCTGAATCACTCGACCGATCTCACCTTGTTGCACCAGTTCACCGGCAAACAGCGCGCTATCCACATTGATTCGCTCATTAAAATACACGGCAAACTTGCGGCCCGTTTCCGCGACCCGATGCTGGACGGCATCCAACTGCTCCCGCGTGGTCAACGGTGGTTTGGCGGTCAAGAAATCTTTGCCTGCATCCAACGTGCGCAGCGCCAGTTCGGCTCGGTCACAGGGAATTACCGCACAGGCAATAAGATCGATAGACGCGTCGGCAATCAGTTGCTCCGTAGAATCAGCAAAAGGAACGGAAGGAAAAAACGAGAGGAATTTTGCCCGATTATGCGGATCGGATTCGAACACGCCGACCAGTTCCGCTCCTGCATCAACCAGTTGCCGACACATGTCATAAATGTGGTTGTGCGCTAACCCAATTGCTGCAAATCGAATCTTTTTCATCTTCACCTCTGCCGATATCACCATACCAAACCACTACAATAAAGTTGAAACCGAGCTGGCTAAAGACAAAAGCCGTGTAAGGCGGTAGAATTTCCTCTGTTTCTTTAACATATTCACATTTTTTGCAGCGCAACCGACGAAAGATCCCCATGAAAAGAAAACGTATTCTGATCCCCCTCATCATTCTGATCCTATTTGTGCTCTATCTGAATCGCGATGCGTTGAATCCCTTTGCGCCTGACTGTAAAAACCTCTCGGCTAATCAACCCAAGCCCGAAGTGTGTAAGAAGCCGGTAAAAGAAGTCGCTCCTGGTTTTGAAATCTAATGTTTTGAAATTTAAGCTAGCGTATCAGCGCGGTTTAGGGATATTGAACTGTTCCAATCTCGGGATGAATTATCGTTACAGCTAGATACCATCGCTGGCTACGATTAACGTAACCAGCATAAGTTGACTCAATAATTTCAAACGTTAGTTAACCAGAGGCACCTCTGGGTGCACGCCAAGCCAGCCCGGTGTGGGCTCGCCTTTTGCTTCACCAACATACAGGCTCATCTGTGCGCGAAAGCGCTCGACCGCACCGCGATCATACATAAAATCAGCAAACGCCTGTGGTCGAGTATTACGGTATTCCCAGATAGGTTTGTAGCCTTCTGGCGGCGCAACGTCAGTACGCACCGACCACATGCGCGAGACCTGAGTCTGTGTTTGCGGATCCAGCAGCCAGCTCAGGTACAGCTTGGCACTTTCCGGATGTTTAGCCTTTTTGAAAATAGCGGCACGCTGAGCCCAGGACACAAAAGGATCGGACTCAGGCAGAACAAAGCGGGTTACGGAATCCGCAGCCGGAACGAGCGCACCGGAGCTGGTAAACGTCGCGCTGTATTTTCCTGTCGCGATTTCAGCACCGGGCACATGGGTGCCGCGCACGTAGACAGGATCTTGCTCCTGCAATTTTTTAACAAAATCCCAGCCGTATTTGTCCACGACCTGCTTGTACCAGAACAGCACCGCATCGTCGTCGTTAGGATAGGCCAGAATCAAATTGCCTCTCAGATTCGGACGAAGGTAGTCATTGGCTTCGCGCGGCCAAGATTTTTCATCCAGAAGTTGGGTATTGACCAGATTGCTGAACGCGATGACATAAGCACCGATCCACGCGCCGTCTGCATCACGAAACTCCGGGTAAATCTTGTCCCAGCCGCGTGGTTTGTAATTCAGCAACACGCCTTCCTTTTTCCAGCGCGGGAAATCCTGCACCGTTTGCAGTTGCACCACGTCAGGAATCAGAGTATCGGTCGCCAGTTGGTTATCAATACGGGCGTCATGGTATTTGCTGTAATCGACAATCACGTTCAACTTTATGCCAGGAAAACGCTTCTCAAATTCCTGCTTGAAACGAGCCTGCTGCGATTGCACGTCACCACCGGCGTAAACGGTGACCGTCCCGCCTTCTCTCAACGCACTCTTATAGATTTGATCCAACGAGCGCGTCTCAAGTTCTACGGCCGCCTGACTTTGTCCGACACTGACCCCAGCCATCATAGCCAACATCAGCACTGTTTTCTTCAGGTACTTCCCAGTGTATTGCATTGTGATTTCCTTCACTTAATGAATAAAACTCGTACCGAAAAACGACAACTACCCGCCGTTAAAACGGCAACGGTGTGACCAGCGGATCGCGAATAAGCGACGCGCAGGATTGGATCGACGATAGGGGATCGTCAAAAATAAAATCAGAATATAAACGTATGAACCTTCGTCTCTATATTTCTCGTTCGAGGTTAATTCCCCTGCTTCCATTAGGAATTTTAGCCTTAAGTTTACAGGATTCAATAAAAACACATACGAAGAAAAAGCGAACAATATAGTTAAAAATATTGAATGGATAAACAGGGAGTTATTATATGCAGCGTACAGATTCTACGGGGATAGATTAAAAATGAGAGGAGATAGAACGGTATTACTTACCTTATGAAAAGATTTAAATTTAAATAATGTTATTTTTCACTATACCAAAATGAGAATATTGGCTTACAAGGTGCCGTTCTTCCCGCTGTGTAAAAGTAGGTTGTAAGCGCCCCGACCCTGTAAATAATACTGCGTATTTCATGACCTTTTCTTGTCGATTCCACCCAAGAGACGCCTCCCCCCATAGCATCGTTGATGCATCATATTGTATATTAGCGCTTCAGCGCCGCAGGTCATTGCGGCATTACGCATGTTTGTCTCACCACGTTGCGCAGCGCTTCTCTTTGGGGGAACAGTGAATTATCCAATCGGGCAGATCAATCACAGCTACCTGGGCTCCAGCGTTTATACCATGCTGCGTGAGGCGCTAATTACTGGTCAACTCAAACCGGACGACCGCCTGAGAATACGGGAGCTTGCCGCACAGGTTGGCACCAGCGTCACACCGGTACGAGATGCGATCCTGCAACTGGCGAAAGAGCAGGCGCTGGTGCTCAAGACGCCACGCGATATCCGTGTCCCCCAATTGACCGAAGCCCAGTTTATCGAAATCCGTACATTGCGGCTGGCGCTGGAAGGCACGGGCGCTGAACGGGCGGCCGCACACATTACGCCGAAGATGCTGGAACAGATTGAAGAAAATATTCGCCAGAATCGTCTGGCGATTGACGAGAAAAATCTACGCGAAGCCCTGCGGTTAAATAGCGAATTTCACCTGTTTCTGGCACAGGCGGCGCGTATGCCACTGTTGACGCAGTTTATCGGCAGTTTGTGGATGCGCACAGGCCCGCTGATTGCTCAAGCCTATGCGCATTTTTCCGTGCAGATGGCGATCGAACATCACGAAGACGTCCTTGCCGCGCTACAGCAGCGCGATGCCAGTGCCGCTCGGCAAGCCATCCAATCTGACATTCTGGACGGTAGCGAAACGATGCTGGACTTTATTGCTATAGATCAATAGATCAATAGCTCAATCGCGTTAGACCGCCATGAGACGAGGTAATAAACCGCGAATCAGCAGTCGGGTTTCTTTTCCTGACTGATAACCACGGGTTTTCGCCGCTCTGCCCGGTGTTAAGTGAGTTGGATGTGTAATCCATCTGACCATCCAGAATCGCGTTTTCCGTATCCAGCGCAATTCTCTGTGCCTGGGCGCCCGCTACACGCGTCAGAGAATCAGCCATCGCGATATCCAGATTCTGATTGTTCATTCATTAAGTGGTAGAGCAGGTCAGAGAGTTCCCGCAGAAAGGAGATTCTTTCGCTAAGACCACGGCGAGGGGAAGAACTAGCCTATTTTTCGCTGTGTTTCCGACCGTTAGTTATCGTAGGTTTTCTTTTAAAATAATAAAAAGCGTTATGACCGAAAGGCCGTATGTTGTTTCTGATTTGCACGCTTTACGCTATGTAACTGGCAAGGAGGCGATATCTGAACCTATGCCGCACTGTTCCCGTCACGCTGCCAAATGGTCGCTATGCTCAACTTAACTACTAACACCGGATTGTGGTTCAGACTTGTTTTTATTTCGTTTGCCAGCGCGTTGCTGGCGCTGTTTATTGGGCAAGGCATTTTAGCCAGGCTGGAACAAACACAGTTGCAGCAATATAGCCAGGAGGTGCTCGATCAGGGCATCGCTGTCGCGAATGAAAGCCGGGAAACCATCAACCGGGTGCTAACACTGAACAACCCCCCCTGTTCCACCGCAGACCTGAAAGAGTTACGCCTGATTTCCTTCTACTCCGTGTATCTGCGCGATATCGGGCGTATCAAAGACAACTATTTCATCTGTTCCGCGGGTTGGGGTATCCTCAATCCACCGATTTATCTGCTGCCGCCAAACCTGACGACGCCCGAGGGCATACAGTTGTGGACCGCAATGAAAGACGTGGTTGATCCACGTATTACCGCAGATATGCTAAGCCTCAACGATATTGTCACGATCACCGCTGCCGCTGCATTTCGCCGTTTCATTCATCCGCCAGCCGAACACAGCGCGATGCTACTCACGCGTAATCTGAATCATGTCTATCGGACCTTTGGCGACATCGACCTGCCAGCATTTAAACAGACTCGGCAACACGATAACGCGTGGCTGACCATGGGAAAACGCCAGACGTTTTTTTGTGCGCCACACCGGAATATCTGCGTCCTGGCGCAGTTGGATTCCGCGGGTATACTGTACCTGGTATATCATCACTGCCCTGTTTTTTGTCGGAGCGCTCATCGGTGCCAGTTTTACCCTGTCCTATCAGCTCTATGACGATCGGCATAAAGCCTTATCATCACAGCTAAAACGCGCGATCAAACATCAACGACTGCATGTACATTACCAGCCGCTGATCAGCCTGCCACAGCGCGCTATTATTGGCGTAGAAGCGCTGGCTCGCTGGAAGAATGAGTGTGGTGATAACGTCTCACCAGAGCTTTTCATCGGCATCGCTGAAAAAATGGGCTATTCAGCCGAACTTACTCGCCTCATCACGCGCCAGGCGCTGTGTGACATGCAACCGTACCTCACACTCACACAGGAAAGGCCCTTTCTGCTTAGCATTAATTTATCCGTCTCCGACATTGTTTCGCCCGATTATCATCGCTTCCTACAACAAATATGTGACGAATTGGCGATCGATAAAACGCGCATCATGCTAGAACTCACCGAGCGGTCGAGCACTTCACATAAAACACTGGCAAACGGCCTTGAAGCCCTGCGACGCTCGGGCTATAAGGTCGCACTCGATGATTTCGGCACGGGCTATTCCAACCTTGATTACCTGAGCCACTTACCGTTCGATATGATCAAAATCGACAAGATTTTTGTCGGCGCCATCGGCACAGACTCGGTTAATGCCGCCATGGCGGATTTGCTATTTTCCCTCATCAAAAAACTGGACGTCCCGGTAATCATCGAAGGGGTAGAAACTCGCGAACAAGCCGCCTACATCCTGCAACAATGCCCTTCGGCGATTATGCAAGGATGGTATTTCAGTAAGGCGGTAGCGTTACACGATCTACCGGATATCCATAACTATCCGTGCCCGCCGATAGAAACGGTGTAGCGAGTAATCACGCGCTCCGCCAACAGGCATAGGGTGATCTCATTGAATGGGTTCGCGCAATCAGTAGATCATCAAACCCTATACCTGTCTCCTTCTCTGGGGATTCGTCAGCCCTACAGGATGCCGCATCACCAAACATCACAAATCATGATAATGCGTTGATAAGTATCTCAAAATATATCCTGAAACATTACTATCACAATCAGCGCCTAGCCTGCTTCTATACCAACACACGTTTATACTCTCAATTAAGGATGCCACCATGCGTTATCGCTCTATGCCGCTACCCGCGACTAAAGTATTTCCTGCGCTCAGGCTGCTGCCTGCTGCTGGCCTTTTTCTGCTTCCCCTCTATGGCGTGGCTGCACCGTCTCAGCCAGATAACGCAAGTATCAGCACCCTTGTCGATACCACCACGCAGGCTAGTCATAGCTCTCGCGTTGTTGAATTGGAACAATCCATTCAGGCTGCGCTGCGCAAGGCAATCCAGGGTGATGCACCGAAGATTACCCGGGCACAGTTGGAGCAGGCAAAAGAAACGCCACAAATGGCGGACATCGACTGGCTCAACAACAGCGGTTATGACTTTGCCGTGAAAGCCAACCAGCAGGCCGGTATTGCTTTGCTGGAGTCTTTCTCACACCTTTCTGCTGAGGTATTGCAGCAAAACACAGCTATCGTGACGCACATTAATCGCGAAGCCACCACAGGGCAGCGCGAACAGGCTCTCGTGGATGCAGAAGGTCAAGGGTATCTCTACTATCTGGCTGATGCATTAGGCCCTCGGTTGGGCAAAATCTTCCTCAATGCGTATGATCACGGTGAAATACGCAAGGCCGCCGCCTTACTCAAGTTATCTGCCGTCAGTACGTCCGCCGCTAAACAGCATTTCGACTACCCTCGCCCTTTCCTACAGCCGAATAACACCATCCATCTGGTGCCGGATACCGCTGTAATTGGCGATAATAAACCCTATACCGCTTCCGGCGGTGCGTTTCCGAGCGGACACACAAATACGGGTTACACCGATGCGCTGCTGTTAGCAGAAATGATCCCTGAACGCTTCGTCCCGCTGATTGATCGTGGTGCGCGTTACGGCTATTCACGCATCGTGTTGGGTGTGCATTATCCATTAGACGTGATCGGCTCGCGGATGATTGTCGAGCGCAACGTAGCGCATTACCTCAACGATCCACAGTACCGTCGGCTGTTTGAACAGGCGAAGACAGAGTTACGCAACGCGTTAGAGAAAGCCTGTGGCACAACGTTGAGCGACTGCGCGAAGAGCGCGCCGCAGGATGACCCCTACGCCGCACCGGAAATGAAGACGTTTTATCGCTACACGATGACGTACGACCTGCCCGCACAACCAGGTGCAGCGTCTCCGGTTAGCGTTCCGGAAGGTGCGGAAGTCCTGCTCGAACCCGTGTTTCCTCGTCTTTCCGCGGCACAACGCAAAAACCTGATGGTGAAAACCGCACTGGCGGACGGCTACCCGCTTTCCGGCTCGCCGGGCGATAAAGGCACGCAGAATTTCTGGCAGCGCCTCAACCTTCATGACGCCGCACAATTGGCTCAACACCGTTAACGTTCCCCTACGACAGGTTATTCCTGCCTACGGGGGCTGATTTCCATCAATACATCACTCAGCGTGGTTAAAAACACATCAGCGTGTTCTTCCTGAAACACCAGCGGCGGACGAATTTTCAGCACGTTCGCCGCGGGCCCCGTCGCGCTGATCAGCACGCCGCGCTGGCGCATGGCATTCACCACCTGCAATGCGGATTCCTTTACTGGCGCTTTGCTTTCATGGTCGCTGACCAGTTCTACACCGATAAACAGACCGTAAGCCCGAATATCACCAATCAGTGGGAAATCCTGCGCGAGCTGCTGCAATCCCTGCCGCAGATATTCACCGACCCGCTGGGCATTCTGCTGCAACTGCTCTTCACGAATCACCCGCAGCACGGCATGCGCCGCCTGGCAGGACACCGGATTACCGCCGAAGGTATTGAAATAGCGCACATCCCTTCCGAAGGCATCGAACCGTGCTGAACGTCCAACCAACCCGGCAATAGGATGCCCGTTACCCATCGGTTTCCCCAGACTCACCAGATCAGGGATAACGCCATGACGCGCAAACCCCCACATCGACTCCCCGGTGCGGCCAAAGCCCGACTGCACTTCATCCGCGATAAACAACCCGCCCGCCTGACGAATCATAGCCGCCGCCTGCGCCATTTCGCCTTCCGGCGCGCAGAACACGCCATCGCTGGAAAAAATGGTATCCACTAGCAGTGCGGCGGGACGAATGCCTTCCTGCTGCATCTGTGCCAGCGCGTCACGAATACTGGTAAGAAATGCGCCGGGCTGGCGATAGGTATCCGGTGCATCGATCAGCTTCACATGGCTACCGCGCGCCACGCCATCGCCCAACGACGGCGACAGCTCCGCCAGCGCGCTGGTGACGCCATGATACGCCCAGCGTGTGATCAATACGCCTGTGCCCCCTGTGGTATGTCGGGCAATACGCAACGCCAGATCGTTGGCCTCACTGCCGGTACAGGTCAGCATCACGTTGTTCAACTCTGCGGGAAATTCGCTCAGCAGATCTTCCGCAAAATCGACAATTGCAGCGTGCAGGTAGCGCGTGTGGGTGTTGAGCTGAGCGCTTTGTTGCGCTATCGCCTCAACCACCGCCGGGTGGCAATGTCCTACTGAGGCCACATTATTGTAAACATCCAAATAGCGCCGCCCCTGATGATCAAACAGCCACACGCCCTCTCCGCGTGCAACATGCAGCGGTTCTTCATAAAACAGGCGGTAACCGCTGCCCAATACCCGCTGACGGCGCGTCAGCAACGCTTCTGTCGCAGTCATTTCAGACGTGATTTCGCTCTGATTCATCGCACATCCTCCGGGCAAACCTGCTGTAAGCGAGTCACAAATTGAGCATGGGAATAAGTCGCGATGCGCTGCAAACTGTGCCAGCAGCGCGGTACATTACGCAGCAGATATTCCCGATTGTCGGGGTAACGTAGTGCACGCCACTGCGCGATGGTCAGCGTGAGCGCCATGCGGGTCGCAATCAGATCCGGCAGCAGTGCGATCTCCTCCGGTACTAACGGACTATGTTGATGGTACGCAGCAATAAACGGCACCACCTGTTCCAGCAGATCCGCCCCTTCGCCAATTTGATACGCCAGCGCCGTCGCCACTTCGCAGATTAACGGGGCAAATATGGCATCGCCAAAATCGATAATGCCGCTCACTCGTGTCAGTGATGCACCATCTACCAGCACATTATGCGGATTCAGATCGTTATGAATGACCTGGCGTCGCAACGTCGTCAATACGGGGGCGACACGACTGTCATAGCGGTCAAAAATACGTAGAAGATGCTGGTGCTGTTGCCGCTCAGAAATGAAATCAAGGTAAGGACGCACCTGCTCTGCGCGGCTGATATCCCACAGCAGAGAACGGTTCGCCGCCGGATGCGTAAAGCCGTGCAGCGCCTTGTCCAACTGCGCCAGCGTGCTTCCCAACTGCGGCATCAATGCCGTTGAAGGCGCGGTCAGGTGCTGCGGCGTACCAGCCAGATAGCTCACCAGCCGCACGCGCAACTGCTCGCCCCCCATCTCAACACAGGTTTCCGGCAGACCCAATGTTGTCGGCTGGATTCGCGGTACAGGCAGTTCAGGTGCCTGTTGTGCAAGGTGCAGCAACAGCGCAGTCTGGAAATCGCTGACGTCGGCAGGCTCCGCCGCGTTGATCACCTTCAGCATATAGCGCTCATCTGGCGTCACCGTCAGACAAAAATTCATGTCACGCTCGCCCTGTAACAGCGTCACCTGCCCGGACAAGCCATATTCTTGCTGCGCAATCGCCAGCGCCTGTGGACAGGATACCTGTGGTACACTGTGCGTCATCAGTTCATCGTCGTGCGATACCGTCTCGGCAAACACCGGCTGATTGGACGCCGAAGGCGGGTATGAAGGGAAAAGTACGCTGGCTCGTCCGTCAGACATGTTGCCCTCCGTTGATGTGGATTTCCGCACCGTTGACATAAGAGGCACCGGATGTGCAGAGAAAATAGATTAGGCTGGCGACTTCTTCGGGCTTACCTAAGCGCTGCATCGGCACCTGCCGTTCAATGATGTCGTCCGTGCCGGGGGACAGGATCGAGGTTTCGATTTCTCCTGGCGCAATCGCATTCACGCGAACGCCGTGCGGACCAAAATCAAATGCCATTTCTCGCGTCAATGCGGACAGCGCCGCTTTTGACGTGGCATAAGCGACACCGGCAAAAGGATGAACCCGTAATCCGGCAATCGAGGTCACATTAATCACGCACCCCTGTGATGCCTTGAGTTCATCGAACAAACCCTTTGCCAGCAGCGCACAGGAAAACAGATTCACATTGAAGACACGCAGCCAGGTCGCGTAGTCCGTATCGCGAACGCCCAGACGCTGCCCACCTGCGCTTTTGGGTGAAATCCCTGCGTTATCCACCAATGCATCCAACCGCCCTCCCAGCTTTTCCTTAATCAACGGCAATGTCTGTTGCAGGCTGTCGATATCTTCCAAATCGAGATGAATGTGATTGAGCAGTTTTTCCACCCATGGGCACTCTTCTGCCCAGTTCTGACGCGACGCGGTAAAAATCCGCCACCCCGCTGCGTGGAAATGCTTAACGGTGGCATGCCCGATTCCCCGGCTGGCGCCGGTCAGCAAGAGTGTTTTTTGTGCTGTCATACCGAACCTCCTGAGCCTTTTGTACACGACCATCAAAATGGTGTTTGATGCATCATGATTTTGGTTTTAAAAAAAGCTGAAGAAAATTTCAGCGAAAACCGGTCTTTTCTCGTGGCGAAATGCGCTCTTAAACACACTTTTATGCCGAATCAGAGCGCGTTTCGTGCGCTACAGTACTGTTATTTCATGCTACCTCGTAGCACGCGCCCGACGCAGGGCGGCTCAATCGCCGTCGCCCTGCGAACCCTGGCTTTTCGGCGCTAATTATGTCGCTGCGCGATGCCTTCGTCGGTATCTGGCTTAACGGACCGCTTGCGACACGTTCCCTACGTGGCGCAAGCGGTCGCGGCATCCATGCCGCTCATCCTAAGCCTGCTACCTCCTCAGCATAATTTCTTACGCCGGATAACAACTGCTCTCACTTGCACCTTACATTAATGACGATAAGAAACGGCATGCAAATATCAACGCGCACGAAACATAACTCTGACACTGATTAGCTCCCACTCCGTAGCCGCTCCGAGCGGCGGCGCAGGATTTCCATTACGATCAGCAGGATGAGTGCAGCCCCCACCATCATGGTGGCGGCAGCGGCGATCGTCGGGTCGAGGTTCTCACGGATGCCGGCAAACATCTGTAGCGGCAGTGTTCGCTGGCGCGGACTGGCAAGGAACAGCGTGACGATCACCTCATCAAACGACGTCGCGAAGGCAAAGAGCGCCCCCGAGAACACGCCGGGCGCAATCAGCGGAAATGTCACCTTGCGAAAAGCCAGCAGCGGAGAGGCACCCAGACTGGCTGCGGCTCGCGTCAGGTTGTGATCGTAGTTCTTCAATACCGCCGTGACCGTAATCACCACGAACGGCACGCCCAACATCGCATGTGCCAATACCAGACCCAGATAGCTGTTCAGCAGCGATAGCTTGGCGAAGAAGAAAAACATCCCTACCGCGACAATCACCACTGGCGCAATCATCGGTGAAATCAGTACCGCCATCACCAACGATTTACCGCGAAACTCACCACGTACCAGCCCAACTGAGGCCAGCACACCGAGCACCGTCGCCAGCAGCGTAGCCAGCGGAGCAATCAGCAGGCTGTTGCCCAACGCGCCCAGCCATTCGCTGGAGTTGAAAAACTCACGATACCAGCGCAGGGAAAATCCCGTTAGCGGGTAACTCAGAAACGAACCGGCATTAAATGAGAGCGGAACAATCACTAGCACAGGGACGATCAAAAACAACAGCATCGCTGCCCCGTAGAAATTAAAGAACGTGTTCCACAGGCGGATCACCACTTCACCCTGCTGTCTCATTGGTTATCTCCCAGTATAAGTTTACAAACATCGTGCTTAGTGCGCCGCCGCTTCCGCATTCGTGCGCGTCACGCGGATGTACACGACATACAGCAGCGTCACGATAATCAGCAGTTGCGTACCCAGCGCGGCCGCCATTCCCCAATTCATCGTGGTATTGGTGAAGAACGCGACAAAATAGCTCAGCATCTGGTCACTCGGCCCGCCCAGCAACGCCGGCGTAATGTAGTAGCCAATCGCCATCATGAAGACCAGCAGCGCCCCCGCCGTGACACCCGCGTACGTTTGCGGCACATAAACCCGCCAGAAGGCAATAAACGGATGCGCTCCCAACGAGACGGCCGCCCGCACGTAGTTCGGGGAAATGCCTTTCATCACCGCGTACAGCGGCAGAATGAAGAACGGCAACAGGATGTGGGTCATTGAGATGTAGACGCCGATACGGTTGAACACCAGCACCAGTGGTTCATCGATAACACCGATGCTAATCAGCGAACGGTTGATCAAGCCACCCGATTGCAACAGCACAATCCAGCTCGCGGTGCGCACAATCAGCGATGTCCAGAACGGCAGCAGCACCAGAATCAGCAACAGGTTCGCGCGGTTAGACGGCTGCTTCGCCAGCCAATAGGCCAGCGGATACCCTAGCCCCACACACAGTAGCGTTACGACGCCCGCCATCAGCAGCGTGCGCAGCAGCACGTCAACATACAGTGCCTGATCGGCAGGCTGCGGGACAATCTGCTGCGTTGTGGCGTCAACTTTATGGTCAAACACGGCCAGCAGGTAATAGCTGGTAAAAGGACGCGCCGCGCGATCGAACGTTTGCCAGGTCGCCAGTTCCCCCCACATCGGCTGCTCACGTATCAGTTGATCACGTATGTCGCTGCTGCCCTCAGCGGGTAACTTACGCAATGTGCGAGTAATCAAGGTACGGTACGCCGCCCCTTCATACCCCAATCGTTTTGTGATCGTGCTTAATTTTCCGCTGCTGCGAGCCTCGCGCAGATCGCCGACCAGCGCCCGAAAGACCACTTCATCCGGTAGATTGTTGCCCGACCATTGCCGCATAGCAGCAATGGTCTGCGGCATATTGTCGCGCAATTCCGGGTTAGAGATGCTTTTCCCCAAAATCGAGGTGATCGGGAAGAGAAAACTCACCACGATAAACAGAAACAGTGGTGCGATTAACAGCAGAGAGCGTTTCTTATAGGCTTTCTGCGCCATCGACAATTGCTGTTTCAGTGTCGAATAATCCCCGTTTCCACCAGACGGTGCAGCGGTAACGATATCGCTCTGGGACATAAGCTCTTTCTCCATCATCACACGTACGGTCAATCACTGCGGTCTTATTGGGCAGCCCAGGCGTTAAAGCGTTGTTCTAGCTCTTCGCCGTGATCGATCCAAAACTCAGTGTCTACTTGCAAAGCCTGTGCCAGATTATCTGGAGCCGTTGGCAGATTGGCCGCAATAGCAGGGGCCAGCAGACTGGTGGTTTTGACATGTGTCGGACCATAAGGAATGTTTTCGGCGAACACCTTCTGGTTTTCCGGCTGGTTGGCAAACGCAATAAACTGTTCTGCCAGCGCCTTATGCTTGGAGCCTTTGACGATCGCCCAGCTATCCAGATCGTAAATGCTGTCGGCCCAGACAATTTTGAAGTCATGCCCTTCTTTCTGCGCCGCCGCAACGCGACCGTTATACGCAGAGGTCATCACCACATCGCCCGACACCAGCCATTGCAGCGGTTGCGCGCCGGACTCCCACCACTGAATATTGGATTTGATTTGATCCAGTTTCTTAAAGGCGCGATCAACCCCTTGCGGCGTCGCCAGTACCGTGTAGAGATCGTCACGCTTCACGCCATCTGCCAGCAGCGCGATTTCCAGCGTAAATTTGGCGCTTTTACGCAACGCACGTTTGCCGGGATACGCTTTCACATTCCAGAAATCGGCCCAGCTTTTCGGTGCCTGTTTCAACTTCTGGGCGTTATAGGTCAGAACGGTTGACCACAGGAAAATCCCCGCGCCGCATTCGGTTACCGCCCCTTTGACAAACTGGGATTGATCGCCCAACTTTGACCAGTCCAGCGGCTCAAACAGCCCCTCACTACAACCGCGCATCAGCTCTGGGCCTTCGACTTCCACCACGTCCCAGCCTACCTGCCCGGTTTCCACCATCGCCCGGATACGCGCCATCTCACCGTTATATTCACCGGCTTCCACCGTGCCTTTGCCCGCGGCGGCGAACGGTTTGTAAAATGCCTTATCCTGCGCATCCTTATTCAAACCGCCAAATGAGATCACCGTGACGGATTCCGCTTGCGCCTGACAGGCCATCGTCACCAGAAAAGCAGTAGCTGCGATTTTGTTCAGCGCCTGACGCTTGAACAGTCCTTTTGCTTTGGAGAGAGTATTGAGTCTGGACATTCTTTTGCTCCTGGAGTGGTAGTCAACGTAAAGGTCAAATGCGTATCACAATTTTACACTCTGCCCTTTTGATGCATCATGTATCATCATAACCATGCAAAAAATATGAGCATAAATTGTGCCAATTCAAAAATTTTATTGATGCTTTTCCACTACGGCGGTGGGAACGGCGATGAGAAGTATCAGGGGTGCACCGTAATGTCTTATTGCCTGATGGTATGTCACCACCCTTGCCTTGTTATGGTGCAAGCCGCAATGGTTTGCACCACCCAGACGCATTACGCGTCTTCCGCACGTACACCGACATTGACTGCCGATGTGCGTTTTTTACCGACGACCGGGATAAAAATTTTATCGGGAAAGATCGACGCAGAGGTATTTCATTTCCAGATAATCTTCGATACCAAAGCGCGAACCTTCTCGCCCCAGACCAGACTGTTTCACCCCGCCAAACGGCGCGACTTCGTTCGAGATCAGGCCAGTGTTAATACCGACCATGCCGTAGTCCAGCGCTTCCGGCACTATCCACTGGCGCACCGCATCACGCGTGTAAACATAGGCCGCCAGCCCGAATTCGGTATCGTTCGCCATCGCAATCGCTTCCGCTTCATCGCTAAAGCGGAACAGCGGCGCAACAGGCCCGAACGTCTCTTCGCGGGCGAAAAGCATCTCGCGGGTCACGTCGCCAACGATGGTTGGGGTGAAGAACGTGCCGCCCAGTTCGTGTCGTTTCCCCCCCAGCAGTAGCGTTGCCCCGCGCGATAACGCGTCGGCAATGTGCTGCTCGACTTTGGTGACCGCATCAGCATCAATCAACGGTCCCTGCGTCACACCTGGCTGAGTACCGTCACCGACATTTAACTTGCGTACTTCCTCAATCAGCCGTTCGACCAGCGCCGGGTAAATCCCATTCTGCACATAAATGCGGTTGGCGCAGACGCAGGTCTGCCCACTATTGCGGAACTTAGAGGCCAGAATGCCCTTCACCGCCTGATCCACATCGGCATCATCGAACACGATAAACGGCGCATTGCCACCCAATTCCAGCGACAGCTTTTTCACCGTTGACGCGCTCTGCGCCATCAGGATGCGGCCCACTTCCGTGGAACCGGTAAAGCTCAGTTTGCGCACCACCGGACTATCGCACAGCAACTTACCAACCGACTGCGCATCGCCAACGATGACCTGAAGCACGCCGCGTGGAATACCGGCCTGCTGTGCCAGTTCTGCCAGCGCCAGCGCGGTAAACGGCGTCTGCTCGGCGGGCTTGACGATCATCGTACAGCCGGCCGCCAGCGCGGGCCCGACCTTACGTGTGATCATCGCCGCAGGGAAATTCCACGGTGTAATCGCCGCACACACGCCGATGGGCTGCTTGATGACCAGCAAACGCTGCTGTCCCTGCGGCGATTGCAACACGCTGCCTTCAATGCGCTTGGCTTCTTCCGCAAACCAGTCAATGAAGCTGGTCGCGTAGGCGATTTCGCCCCGGGCTTCCGCCAGCGGTTTTCCCTGCTCTGCCGTCAGTAACTCGGCCAGGTCATCCTGATTGTCCATAATCAGACGCGCCCACGCCTGCAACAGCGCGGCACGTTCTTTTCCTGTCTTCTTACGCCATTCAACCAGCGCTTGTTCCGCAGCGGCAATCGTCTGCTCGGTTTGTGACGCTGTCACTAGCGGTATCGACCCCAGCACCTCGCCCGTCGCCGGATTGGTCACATCCAGACGCTCACCGTTTTGGCTGTCTTGCCACTCGCCATCAATCAGGCAGTGCTGGCGGAATAAGGCTTGTTGTTTCAATGAAATGGAGGATTTCAGTTGCATAGCTTCTCTTCTATCGTGTTAATACGCGAGTCAGGATGCTCATGGCCTTGCTGAACTGATCGTCAGGAATCGTTAGCGGGTACAGGAAACGGATCACGTTGCCATGTACGCCACAGGTCAGCAACAGCAGACCCGCTTCCAACGAGCTTTTCTGAAATTGACGGGTAATCTCCGCCGACGGTTTACCCGTATTCGGATCGTTAAATTCTGCCGCGACCATCGACCCTTGCGCACGAATCGCCACCAGCGCGGGGCACTGCGCTTTGATATTTTCCAGCGTTTCCACCAGCGCGGCACCCAGACGTTGTGCCCGTTGGCACAATTTCTCTTCTTCAATCACATCTAATACCGCTAGCGCGGAGGCAACCGACAGCGGGTTGCCCGCATAGGTCCCCCCCAGCCCGCCCGGCGATGGCGCATCCATCACCTCGGCGCGACCCACGACGCCGGAAATCGGGAAGCCGCCGCCCAGGCTTTTCGCCATCGTAATCAGATCCGCTTTCTCTGCGTAATACTCCATCGCAAACAGCTTGCCGGTACGGGCAAAACCCGTTTGCACTTCATCGGCAATCAGCAGAATGCCATGCTCATCGCATAGCTTACGTAGCCCGCTAATGAAGGCCGGTGGCGCGATGTTGAAGCCACCTTCGCCCTGCACTGGTTCCAGCAAAATAGCAGCAACCTGATCGGCGGCGATGTCCGTGTGCATCAGGCGTTCAACGCTTTCCAGCGCCTGCTCAACGGTAATGCCATGTTGCTCGCTCGGATAAAGCGCATGAAAAATGGAACCGGGGAACGGCCCAAATCCTGTGGAATACGGAGCCACTTTGCCCGTCAGAGTCATGGTCAGCAACGTACGGCCATGAAACGCCGCGTTGAAGGCGATCACACCAGGGCGTTTGGTGTACGCGCGGGCGATTTTCACCGCGTTTTCCACCGCTTCAGCCCCGGTGGTAAAGAACGTGGTCTTTGCCGTGCCTTGAATCGGTGCCAGTGCGTTGATACGTTCGGCCAGCGTGACATAGCTGCCGTAAGGCACAATCTGGTAGGCCGTATGGGTAAAGCGATCCAACTGTTCGCGCACCGCGGCGACAATCTTCGGGTGGCGGTGACCAGTGTTCAGCACCGCAATCCCGGCGGCAAAATCGATAAATTTTCGCCCTTCAACATCCCACAGGGTGCTGTTTTCTGCACGCTCAGCATAGAAATCACACATGACGCCCACACCACGCGGCGTGGCGGCCAGACGGCGTTGATTCAGTTCGCTATTCTTCATGATCTGCTCCGGTATCCCAAACACATCAGTTAGTTGATGATGATTAGTTGAACGATGACAGTTAGTGTAGTTGCAAGATGATGATGTCATTTAGACGCGAGATGGTTCTATAATCCAGTGCCAGTTTTTAATATTTGAAGGATCCACTTATGCGCTCACTTCTAACCGACTTATTGCTCCAGCGTTTAGCCAACCAGCACGACGGTGCACTAAACAAGCGTTTGTACGACTGCATTCGGCTGGCGATTCTTGATGGCGCAATTGCTGCTGGCGAACGCCTGCCATCGTCGCGCGATCTGGCGCAGCAATTGTCGCTGTCGCGTAACACCGTACTAACAGCTTATGAACAGCTACTGGCAGAAGGCTATATTGAAGCCCGCAAAGGCAGTGGGACCTTCGTCACGGAACAGTTGCCTGATGGCAATATGCAGCCCGTGGACAGCGCCAATGCGGGGGAAATACGTGAACCTAAACATGAGCTTTCGCGACGCGGTATGCATCTGCTGGGTTATGCCGGTGCCTCCGCCCGCCAGTGGGGCGCTTTTATGCCAGGTATCCCGGATATCGCCAGTTTCCCCCATGATTTATGGCGACGCATTCAAACGCGCCTGACGCGCCGCGTTCGTCCCGAGCAGTTGTCCTATTCGCCAATTGGTGGCTGCCCTGAACTGCAACTCGCCCTAGTGGATTATCTGCGTGTCGCCCGCTCCGTTGAATGCACGCCGGAGCAGATTCTGATTACCGAAGGCACCCATCAGGCGATGGATCTGCTAGCTAAAATGCTGTGTAACCCCGGCGATTTGGCGTGGATTGAAGATCCCTGCTACTGGGGGATTCGCAATGTTCTGACGATTAACGGGTTGCGCGTCGCTCCTATCGATGTCGATGAACAGGGACTGGCCCCCCCAGAGACGCTATCACCCGATGCCGCGCCACGCCTGATTTGCGTGACACCGTCACACCAATACCCACTGGGTGCAGTGATGAGTCTGGCCCGGCGTCAACGGCTGTTGGCACTGGCGCAGGAGCACGGCTGCTGGGTGGTGGAGGATGATTACGACAGCGAGTTTCGCTTTTCCGGTAGCCCAATCCCCGCGCTGCAAGGGCTACAGGCGCAGTCGCCGGTAATCTACATCGGCACATTCAGCAAGACGCTCTACCCCGGCCTGCGTGTCAGCTACATGGTGCTGCCGCCGCTACTGGCGCAGTCGCTGAAGACGGCACATTCCGAACTCTATCGCGGCGGACACTGGCTAACACAGGCGACGCTCGCGCAGTTTATCCGCGAAGGCCACTACGCTGCGCATATCCGCCGCATGCGCCTGCTGTATGCCAGGCGCCGCGCGCTATTAACGTCGTTGATTGAGCAACATCTGGGGGCGAATTACGTCGGGGACAACAGCAACGCCGGGCTGCATATGCTGCTCAGTCTGCCTTCCCACATCGATGATGTCGTGCTGAGCGCCGCGATTTTACGCCGTGGTGTGATGGTTAAACCGCTTTCCAGCTACTACCTGCAACCGACACCGCAGCGCGGTTTATTACTGGGTTACGCCAGCGTGGAAGAGGAGCAAATGATGCAGGCTTTTTCCGCGATCGTGGCCTGTATTCAAACACTAAATCAGACGTTAAATTCACGCGATTCCGAGGCCTGACAGCCCACTTTATTTATCCTGATCAATTCGCACCGTCACGGTGCCATCCGATACCAGCATGCCCCATGACGGGGCGTCCGTGGTGATGTACGATCGCGTTTTAGCGCATTACCGCGCGCCATTTTCTACTCGTGAAGCGTCCGGCATGGTTTATGCATTCTTATGAATAATAGTGACTGCCGGAGAATGAAAAAATGAGAAATTATGTCAGCTTCAGGAATGTTCAGAAGACTTATGACGGCGACCGCCTGATCGTCAAGAACCTGAATCTGGATATCCGTGAAGGTGAATTCCTGACCCTGCTTGGGCCATCCGGCTCGGGAAAAACCACCAGTTTGATGATGCTCGCCGGGTTTGAAACCCCGACACAGGGAGAAATTCTGCTGCGCGACGCGCCGCTGCACCATCTTCCGCCGCATCAGCGCGACATCGGCATGGTATTTCAGAACTATGCCTTGTTCCCACACATGACCGTGGCGGAGAATTTGGCGTTTCCGCTGTCCATTCGTCGTCTGAATCGTGCCGATATAAAAGAGAAAGTGGATCGGGTACTGGATCGCGTGAAGCTAACCAGTCTGGCCGATCGCTACCCTGCACAGATGTCCGGCGGCCAGCAGCAGCGTGTGGCGCTGGCTCGCGCACTGGTTTTCGAGCCAAAGCTGGTGCTGATGGATGAACCGCTGGGCGCGTTGGATAAGCAACTACGCGAACATATGCAGTTGGAAATCAAAGAGCTGCATCAGTCGCTGGAATTAACTGTGGTGTACGTCACCCATGACCAGAGCGAAGCCATGACCATGTCCAACCGCGTCGCCGTGTTTAACGATGGCGTGATTCAGCAGATGGACAGCCCCAGCGACATCTACGAAAAACCGGAAAACGCGTTTGTGGCGCAGTTTATCGGTGAAAACAATACGCTGCTCGCCACGCGCGCCGAGGCCGAAGGGGCATTCTATCGGGCAACGCTGGATGACGGTACCTCGCTGCGCGCGCTGAAAGTCCGCCCCAGTTCGCCGGGCCGACAAATTACGCTCTGCATCCGTCCGGAACGTATTCACGTCAACGCGACCCACATCGATGACGGCATGCAGCAGGTCACCGCACGTATTCAGCAGTTCATCTATCTGGGCGATCACGTCAGGATGATGACGGAAGTAGCGGGTCAGCCACAGTTTATGGTGAAACTCCCTGCCAGCGATATTCAGCCGCACTGGAAAGCCGGCACCGAAGTCAACCTATCGTGGCAGCCGGAACACCTGCGCGCGCTGGATAGCATCGTCACGCATTAATCGTGGCGCACTGACCGTATCAGCGAATGTGGGAAGTTAATCAGACAGGAATAAGGAAAGAAAGCACGTTGCCCCTGAACAGGGGCAACGGATATAGTACTAGTCTCGAATCTTGCGGTAGACCCACAGCACGACAATCGCGCCAACAATCGCCACCACAAAACTGCCAAAGTTAAAGCCATCGACCCGGCCGAACCCAAAGAAAACGCTGATATAGCCACCCACGACTGCACCGACAATCCCGAGCAACACCGTCAGGATAAAGCCGCCACCGTCTTTACCGGGCATAATCCACTTAGCCAGAATCCCCGCAATCAAGCCAAAAATAATCCAGGATAGAATTCCCATAACCACCTCGCTTTTATTTCATCATACCCGTATAAACGCCAATCCTTGACAGATAAGACGCGAATCCAATTATAGACAAGGATTTCATAAACGATCGGCAGACTGCCAATAAAAATCTGACGATGTGTATTTATCTCATTCATCCAGCACAATAATATCCACGCAGCCACTCACGATCGGTTTACATAAAATTTTATAGCCGTCGCTATCAAAATTTGCCGTGACCTGCTTTAAAGCAGCAACCTCTGATAACCTCGCCACGGTTCCCAAATAAAACCAGTTGTGAATGATGTGATAATCCGTCTTCCCCTGACGCGCTTCTTTAATGGCAATCTTCCCTGGATACGCCCAACAGTTCAGTTTCATGGCATTGAGTCGGTTTGTCAGCCTTGCGTGATGTGCCGCGACAGATTCTTTACCACAGCAGGCTCCTGCGCATTTTTTCAACGCATGGCGAAAACACGCTCTGCCTGCGGGCAGATGTTCAATACCCAATACTCCCAGGCATAACTTTTCTTCATCAGCCAAGGTCTTCAACGCGTTTACCGCTGCGAGACGGTGGCTAAACAAACCGTAAAGGTCAGGCGTTCTGGAGAAATCGAGCTGTTTAGCATAGACCACGTCAACACGTTTTCCATCAAAATGGAGCGCGCACAGTTGACGCGAACGCCGCAGCCGTTTGTTAAAAAGCGGCACCTGCTGCTTAATCAGTTGCGCTTCTAGTAGCAGCGCCCCAATTTCCCCTGCCGTTTCGATACACGTAATGCGCCGAGTCTGTCTCAGCAACCTTGCTTCTTTACGCGTACGCATGTGGGATAATACGCGTGAACGAATGTTGATACTCTTCCCAATGTACAGCGGTAATGTTTCGCTGTCGCCGTGGAAAAGGTAAACGCCGGGCGCAGCAGGCAACCCGGCCAGCTCGGTACGCAGATGCTCTGGATATTCATAAATATCCGGCATTTTTTCAGGCAATATCATGATTTAACGACCTTTACCTCTTCAGCTCGCGTAGTATAAGCGGGCGAAAGCCACTCTCGTTTCATTGACCAACCGGGGTTAATCCCCTGTCCTGCGAACCAGATTTTCCCTTTACCCGAATGATTGATACGATCTATGGCGTCCATCAAACTAGCGCTGTTCGCATACGGTTTACGCGCATCAAACATATCCAATTGCGCTACGCCTTGCAGGTAGAAATCGGATAACACCACGCCGGCTTTGCAATAGCGATAGCCAGGTTTCCAGATACGGTCCAGCGCATCTACCGAGAGTGCGATAATGTCGCGTGTATCGTTGGTCGGGATGTGGATCACGCGGGTCGCCTGATCGCCATAATATTCCCCCAGTGCAACATGGGGACTGGTGCGGATAAAGACGGAAATCTGGCAACAGTACTGGTTCTCATGGCGTAATTTCTCTGCGGCGCGCTCAGCATAACGACACACCGCCTGACGCAGGTGAACATATTCGGTAATACGCGAGCTAAATGAGCGGGAACAGAGTATCTGCTGTTTGGCGGGAGCCAGTTCCTCTATGTCCAAACAAGGCTGACCGCGGAGTTCCCGAACCGTTCGTTCTATCGCTACGCTGAAGTTTCTGCGGATATAGGCTAGATCGCAGCGTGCCAGCGTCAACGCATTCTCAATGCCCATTGATTCCATCCTGCGCGCCAGCCGTCGCCCAATGCCCCAAACATCAGCGACGGGCGTAATCGCCAGCAGTTTCTCCTGACGTACCGGGCTGGACAAGTCCACCACGCCATTCGTTTTACGCCAGGTTTTTGCCGCATGGTTAGCCAGTTTAGACAAGGTCTTGGTCGGCGCAATACCGACACCGACGCTCAAATGCGCTTCTTGTTTTACCCGTGCTCTAATCTGCTGTCCAAAAGCCTCAAGTGATGTACAGTGCGCCACACCGGGCACGTTCAAAAACGCCTCATCGATACTGTATATTTCCACCGCTGGTGCCATCTCTTCCAGAATACTCATTACGCGCGCCGACATATCAGCGTAAAGCGCATAATTGGAGGAAAACACAGCAATATTGTGTTGTTGAATTAACGCACGAATTTGAAACAGCGGCACCCCCATTTTTATCCCAATCTGTTTTACTTCATCGGAGCGAGAAATCACACAGCCATCGTTGTTGCTTAGCACAATGACCGGTTTGCCTGCCAGATCAGGGCGAAAAATTTTTTCACAGCTGGCGTAAAACGTATTCACATCTACCAATACGTACATCAGCGTGTCGCATGTATAACGTAAGTCACAACGCCAAAAATCTCGAGGCTGTCGCTGTCGTTAATCAAAATCGGAATATAGGCAACATTCATAGGAAGCAGGGCCCGGGTAGGCGTCAACTGTAGCTGTTTGATGGTGAATTCGCCGTCCAGCGCAGCGATAATGATATCGCCATGACGCGCCTGCAATGCGCTATCGACCACCACCAGATCGCCATCGTGAATACCGCCCTCAACCATCGATTGACCAGAGACGCGAACAAAATAGGTCGCTGAAGGATGGCGAACGCATAGCGTATTCAGGTCGATACGCTGTTCAACATAATCATTAGCAGGACTGGGGAACCCCGCAGGCACGGTATTCGCATAAAGATCTAACGCCTGCTTATTGGGGCTGTGCTCCGGAAGGTATCGTTTCATTGCTCGACCAGATTACTGTTTTTTTATACAGTATAAAGACAAGCGCCGACAATGCAACGCACAAGATTCGCCGACATCGCTAAATAGCCATCCCTGAATCTGAGTTAATAAAGAAACGTTCTGTTACGTCAGCGAGTTAACGCACCAAAGGCTGTAGTGTAAAGACATCATTTTCTTACTCCTTCGCATACAAATACACCGACGCACGCGATACGCTGAGGTGCTGTCCGATGGTTTCCATTGATTTTTTGACTTCCAGCAGGCCGCAGTTTCTCAGGTAAAAGATTACGGTTACGGGCTGGTTTGTGACCTCTACGGCAGCCCTTACAACGACCACTGCGCGTTTACCCCATTCAGCTCAGCGGTTCATCCCTAATGTCGGTTCGCAGTTCACCGGGAAATTCACCGAATGGGCGATGTAACAGGCATCATGCGCCAGTTCGTGCAACTGGGCATATTGCTTGGCGGTCGGCTGTTTTTCACCGCTAAATATCACCTGCGGACGCAGGGTGACGTCCAGCATCGCCGTTTTTCCCGCAGCGTTCACGCCCATCGTTCCTACCGCATGGTCCTGATAATCATCGACGCAGAAGCGTTTTTTGGCCGCAATCGATAAAAACCACAGCATATGACAGCTCGACAGCGAGGCCACTAGCGCTTCTTCAGGGTCGACCGCGTCTTCCCGCGAAAAAGGCAGCGGTACGACATGAGGCGACGATGAGGCTCTCAGCGTAATCCCCCCGTCAAACTGCCACTGATGCAGCCGGCTGTAGCGGTTATCAATAAAATCTTGCCCATCACGCTGCCAGCAGATTGACGCACGGTATTCAGACATCGTTCAGTTCCTTTTGTAATGACACAATTAGGTTTCGTTCGGCGAATGACTTCGTCTCTTTAGGCACAGTACGCCCAGTATGACTCTCCAGCCCGCACAATAGCGCAGCGAGATTAACATCAAGCGCAGCCAGAACCTCGGCAGGCAGCACGGATAACACCTGACGCTCGTTCTCAATGTGTGCCTCAACGGCGCGATTAATCAGGTCAAGTCCCGTGCCGGTGAGTTGCACCAGCGTACTACGCGCATCCTGCTCGTTCTGCACGCGTTCGATAAATTCGCGCGTTTCAAGGCGCTTGAGTCGATGAGTCATCGTGCCTGACGTCACCATCAGCGTGGAGAAAAGTTCGGTCGGACTCAGACAGTGTGGTGCACCCGCACACCGCAGCGTAGCCAGCATATCAAACTCCTAGTAGCCAGCATATCAAACTGCTAATAGCTCAGTTCGAATTTGGCAAAACAGGATTCCAGACGCTGATCCATGAGCACGGCACAGCGTCTGAGGCGTCCAATCGGTCCCATCGGGCTGGCATCCAGAAAAAGTCGTTGATGAAAAACAGTGGGTGGAAATGCGACCGAATTCCCGCAAAATATAAACGATTTCTAAACGGAACCGGCATTTATAGCCATTATCCTAATTAATGTGACGTTGCTCTCGTCTAAACTAGTTTGTAATCGCATTTTTCGGCTTTTACACCGAGTTTAACGTTGAGGAACAACATGAAGAAGGTCAGTAAAGAGCGATTTATCGGCCTGGAGTGGTTACGATTTTTGCTCGGCTGCTATGTGATGATTTATCACACGGTCCACGTTTATCCCCAGCGTGAGCGCATTCCTTTCCTGAACGAGCTCACCAGCATGGGATTCTTCGCCACCAGCACATTCTTTGTTCTGTCTGGTTTTTTACTCGCGCATGTCTACATTAAGGACGGGCGTCTGCGTGAACCGGCTCGTCAGTTCTGGGCCAAACGCTTCTTTAATCTTTATCCCATTCATATTATTGCCCTGCTGGCTTCGATTGCCGTCGTTACGCTCATGCAGTGGCTGGCCGTGCCACCGGAAGGGCAAGTCGCCAGTGCGCGTTTTGTCATTTATGACACCAACGATCCCGCCGCCGACCCCGAATCGCTGCGCCATTACATGACAAATGCACAGTTGGCGTTCAACGGGTTATTGCAGGTGCTGATGTTGCAGGCATGGAATCCTTACTTCCTGACCTTCAATGCCCCGTTATGGTCGCTTTCCACACTGTTCTTTTTCTATCTGACATTTCCGCTGCTGGCCCCGCGTCTGTTGAACAGCCGCCATCCGTGGCTGTGGATGGGAATAGTCTGCCTGTTGTATCTGCTGCCACCGATTTGGGTGATCTGGCAACAGCAGTTCGGCATGCCATATACCGGCTTATTGCAGCGCGGGCCGATCTTCCGCCTGCCGGAATTTCTGGCCGGGATTTTGGGGTATGCGCTATTCCGTCATTATCGTCAAAAAGATCGTTCACCGCTGACCAAAGGCCAGCGCTATGCACTCGCTCTCTTTATCAGTGTGAATTTCCTTGTCGCCACCTGGCTGTTCACCAAAGGCGAAGCCTATTGGTATTTCCTGCTGCACAACGGTTTGCTGCTGCCAACGCAGGTTGGTCTGGTCTGTCTCAGCGCGCTGGCACGTGAACCTAATAGCGAGTGGCTACGACATTGGTCCCCGCGTCTGGGTGCCGCATCGCTCTCGATCTTTGCGCTGCACGTTCCGCTCTTCAATCTGTTCCGCACGCTGGAACAGCTGGTGCGCGGCAATCCGATGGCCTGCTTCAGCGACTGGGATCAGTGTATTGCCGCCGCAGGTCAGGTGCAGCTCTCCATGACGGGCTACATCATTTTCCTGCTCACCACCGTGACACTCTGTGTGCTCTTCCAGGAGCGGATCGTACTACGCGTGAGGACATTCCTGACCTCGCGTTTCCTTAGTAACAACAGCGCATCACGTACGCAACGCACCGCGTAGTATCCGTTCTCGTACTCGCCTCTCTGGCCTGAGTAGTTTCAGACCAGAGAGGCCTCCCCCGCATACCGCATTGCCTTCTCATTAACCTAAAAATGTGACAGACACCGCGTTATAGCTGTTAATCATCAATGACAACTTTTATAACTATTTACATTCTAATCAATTACCGTTTTCGGGTAGAGCATCACTACGATTCCTGTTAATGTTTGCCGTTCCGGGCTAAACCGGTTCGTTATCAACGGCTGTGCGTCTTTGTCTCTGACGGACATCTCAATACCTGTCACCACTGTTTACTTGGCAATAATGACACTATCCAAACACGCAATCTCTTCCCTCAGCCTGGTTATCGTCCTCTCTGCTGGCATTACACAAAGCCGCGCTGACACCATTTGGTTGAACAACGGCGACAAGCTCACAGGGAAAATCACGCTACTTGACGGCGGTAAACTCTTTATCAACACCGACTATGCTGGCTCGATTTCTGTAGCCTGGGACAAGGTGAAAACCTTTGAATCCGACCATGGTCTGGTGATTCAAGGCGAACGCTACGAGAAAGGCGTTCTGTATCCGACGATCAAAGCGAGCGAAAACCGCGCTATCGTCGCGAACCCGTCGCTTGCTAACGAAGCCGCGGGTCCGCAAACATTGCCGCTTTCCGAAATCACGTCCATCGTCGCACAGAAGCCGCTGGTGACCGATTTTGCCTGGAAAGGCAACATTGACGCCGGCATGTCTCACAAGAAAAGCTCGACAGAAACGGATAACTACGACGTGACGCTGGATGCAAAAGCGCGTCATGATACGTGGCGACACAACCTTGATGCCAGTTACCATTTGGCAAAAGAGAATAAAGTTGAAAGCACCAAGAATGCGGCTGGCGAATATGCGCTAGACAAATTCGTGGATGAGAACTGGTTCTGGCAGGGGCGTTATCAGTACAAACGCGATTGGATCGAAAGCATTAAAATCAACCGCTCTTTCGGTCTTGGTCCGGGTTATCAGTTCTGGGATAACGATTTAGGCGCGTTCTCTCTGACCTCACTGGTCAACTCCCAAACCTTCGTGTACCGCGATCGGGGCGATGATGACTTCTACTCCGGTGCGATTAAGTGGGCGTACAACCGCTACCTGTTCAGCAAATCGGTCGAAGCCTTCACCAACGGTGAATTGGGTCGCTCATTTGACGGCACAGCGCCACTCTACCTGAAAGCGGACGCAGGTCTGCGCTTCAAGCTGACCGACTGGTCTTCCATGAGCATGAAAGTGTCACGTACCCGTATCGAGAGTAATCAAGGGGATGTTGACGACACGCTGTACACCATGGGTGTTGGCGTCGGCTGGTAGTTTGGTCGTTTCACACGTCTCAAGGTGAACGGCGCCTCTCGTCGTTCACTTCAACTCTCACACTCATCGCGCCGTTATTGCCCGGTCCCTGCCGCAGTAGAACACGCCTGTTGAAGAGCACGCACTCGCTGCGCCAATTCGCTCACGCTTGCATCCTCTGTCCCGTGATTTTTCAGCTCTTGCTCCAGCGCAAACAGATATTGCGCATTGGTGCCAAGCGGACCGCTCGCACGAGCAATCAGCGGTGCAACGCTCTGAATACAGGTATCATTTTCATTCAGAGGATGTTCTGGTTCGGAAACAAACACCAGCGCCGTCAGCGGTGTGCCGTTTTTCCGATGCAGTTCACACCAGAGTGGACGATAGCAGCCCGTCAGCATTTCACGCTTCCACAGCAGTTCCAGATCTTCACGCAGAGAAGCTTCCGGTAAACGAAAAGCCAGACCTGTCGTTTGTCCACCGGGCCGCAATGCTAACATCCGCCCCGGTTGGGTTAACGTGCCGCGGCCAATGGTGAGACGCAGACAAAACGCACGTTGCCACCCAGTCAACGTGGCCAGACAGGTTTCTTCAGCGTCAAAAACCGGGTTCCACATGAGTGAACCGTAGCCAAATACCCAGACCGGACAGCTATTGGGTCGGAGCGCCAGCGTCTTGTCCAACGAATCAGCCCGCTGTTGCGGCGTGAGCAGTAAGGTTTCTTCAATACTACCAAAAGACGTTCTACAATCTGCTTTCTGCAAAAAATCGCGTGTTAACACTACTTACCACCCCCAACCCTACTCTTTTTCTGCTCGTCAGACCGACTCTCGCCCTGCGTTTAAAAACCTAACTGCTTCATCTGCTTAATTTTACAACACCATCAATCTTGAGGTTATTCATTTATGGCTTTGCGATCAAGTTTGATTGTGGTCACAAAAACGAAAAAAGTTCGTGATAATGTTTCATTCACACAAGATTCCGCTTTTATATCAACTAATCGGCAACACGCCGTAAGACTTGACGTTTTCCTGATACAAGCCTCATTTGTGTGACATCAGCAGCCTGCCGCAAGCCGTGCGCCTAACGTGAAAATGCCAGCAGAGCATAGGCCTTAAAAAGCATCCATATCAGTTGCGGCAAAAATAACTGTAAACAGGAATAACAGACAGGCAAGAAATGATAATAGTTATCATCTCATGTTATTATCCCCTTTATTTTGGCATCGACTATACACGGAGACACTGAATGGCAACGCCGCGTCAGCCTGCTTTAGTTCAGGTTAAACAGATCCACGATATTTCCCCTCATTTGCGCTGCATTACTTTCCATCATGACGCGTTGCGCGATTTCCCAGCCGAGCGATATGGCGCACACATCAAACTCTTTCTGCCTCAGCCGGGACAGTTAAAGCCAATTCTGCCTGCCATTGGCGAACACGGCCCAGTCTGGCCGGAAGGCGAAGCCCGCCCTATCGTCCGTACCTATAGCGTCCGTGCGCTGCGCCCTGAAGAAGCGGAACTGGATATGGTTTTCGCGCTGCATGAACACGCCGGACCTGCCGTCACCTTCGCCCGTCAAGCTAAGCTCGGTGACTGGGTCGGTATTTCGCAACCCGGCGGCCCGTTCCCGATGTTGCCGCCGGCAACCGCTTATTATTTGGCCGCCGATCCGTCTTCGCTCCCTGCGCTCATGGCGCTGTTGGAGAATCTGCCTGACGACGCTCAGGGACATGCGGTGATCCGTATCGACAGCGAGGCGGATAAACTCGATATAATTAAGCCATCACGGCTTCAACTACACTGGATCGTTGGCGGAACCGATGTAACCGATGCGCTGTTACAGCATTTTCAGGCGCTTCCAGCGACTGAAAATGCGTTTTATTGGCTAGCAGGTGAGGATCGTATCGTGGTTCAACTTCGTCGCCATATACGTCGCGAACGCGGGGGTGAGAGAAATCAGATGTATGCAGTTCCTTATTGGCGAGAGGGGTTAAATGAAGAGGATTATCATCATAAACGCCACGATATTATGGACAACCCTGAAAAATAACGACAAAAAATACGTTTTATATTATAATCATAGGGAGAAAAATCGTAGATTCTCCCTTTTCATTTAAATTTTACTTCAAAGCGTAAAAATCCGTAAAAATACCCGCATCGCATCAACAATCTGTTATTGTCTTGTTCGCTTTATTACGTTACAACTACTTTTTAGTAACCTTTGCTGTTTATTATTGTTTTAAGACCTTAACAAATTGTTTAAGACCTTAATAAATAGCTTTATACCCAAAATAATTCGAGTTTCAGGACAAAACGTCAACGTTTTGAACAACGCGAAGCGTTAGCCCTTTAGGGCGATGCTCAGCGATGAGCATCGTAACGCGGCAAGCGAGGGACAAATTCGTCGGGAACGAATTTGACCAGCCAACGGCTGGCCTTCGGTGAGAGACAGGATGTCTCTCATTTCATCCCGATGAGCTTAATTAGGTAAGTGATTCGGGTGACTAAACGCAGCCAACGCTCATGCAACTTGAAGTATGACGGGGATATTTTGCCGTATCATTCCTCTGGATAAGGAGAACTCCCGCAATGAAGTCTCATGCTGAGGTGGTCAAAACTCGCCATCATGAATACTCACTCATTTTTCCTGTTATTGCGTTGGCCGTGCTCTACATGTGGGGCAGTTCACAAGATTTTATCGCCATTCTTGGCATTAACGCCCTCGCGTTAGCCGGCATACTTTTCAGCGCGTTTAGCGTGGTACGCCACGCCGATGTGCTCGCACACCGTCTGGGTGAACCCTACGGGTCGTTGATCCTCAGCCTGTCAGTCGTCATTCTGGAGGTCAGCCTGATTTCAGCGCTGATGGCAACCGGTGACGCAGGCCCAGACCTGATGCGTGACACCCTCTATTCCATTATCGTCATTGTCACCGGTGGCTTGGTCGGTTTCGCCCTTCTACTCGGTGGTCGTAAATTTGCGACGCAATATGTAAATCTCAGTGGCATCAAGCAGTATCTGATGGCGATCTTCCCATTGGCGGTGATTGTACTGGTTTTCCCCAGCGCGTTGCCCGATGGTAATTTCAGCGTCGCGCAGTCGCTGATTGTTGCCGCGATTTCTACGGCGATGTACGGCGTGTTCCTGTTGATTCAAACTCGTACGCATCAAAGCCTATTTGTGTATGAGCACGAAGATGAAGGCGACGGCGACGATCCCCAGCACGGTAAACCGTCTGCGCACAGCTCGCTGTGGCACACCGGCTGGCTTCTGATTCACCTGATTGCCGTTATCGCGGTCACCAAAATGAATTCCATGCCGCTGGAAGCGCTGCTGACCGAAATGAACGCGCCAACGCAATTTACCGGCTTCCTGGTCGCGCTGTTAATCCTCTCTCCTGAAGGACTGGGAGCGATCCGTGCCGTCCTGAAAAATCAAGTACAGCGCGCCATGAACCTGTTTTTCGGTTCCGTGCTGGCAACCATTTCACTGACGGTTCCTACCGTTACGATCATCGCTATGATCACGGGCCGTACGCTGAACTTCGGTCTGGACATGCCGCACATCGTCGTGATGCTGTCGGTGCTGGTGCTGTGCCACATTACGTTCTCCACCGGTAGAACCAACGTATTAAGCGGCAGTGCACACCTGGCGCTCTTTGCCGCCTATTTGATCACCATCACGCTGTAACCCATCTTCCGACGCGGTTTTCGCCGCGTCGGCTCAGCAAGACTTCACTTCTCTTGATGTATATCTGGATCTTCTGAACACGTCCGGCGTATTGTAAGGCTGTCGTCGACGGACCGACAGGCCCGCCATGTTAATTTACTTCCTTACTTTGGTTTCTGCTTAGATGAAAACGCACGGAATTAACGGCGTCAGGCCGTTCAGCGCGCTGATTGACGCGTGCTGGCGCGAAAAATATACGCTGCAACGTTTTACCCACGACATTATCGCTGGCGTTACCGTCGGTATCATCGCCATCCCCCTGGCGATGGCACTGGCCATTGCCAGCGGCGTTCCGCCGCAGTACGGGCTATATACTTCGGCTATTGCCGGGATCGTCATCGCCCTCAGCGGCGGCTCGCGCTACAGCGTGTCAGGCCCGACGGCTGCCTTCGTCGTCATTTTGTATCCGGTGTCGCAGCAGTTCGGGCTCTCCGGCCTGCTGATTGCCACCTTGCTTTCCGGCGTGTTTCTGTTGCTGATGGGAGTCTGCCGTTTCGGTCGTCTGATTGAATACATTCCGCTCTCCGTGACGTTAGGGTTTACCTCCGGGATCGCGATCACCATCGGTACCATGCAAATCAAGGATTTCTTCGGCTTGCAGATGGCCGTCGTACCCGAACATTACGTCGAAAAAGTGGTGGCGCTGGCGCAATCGCTGCCTACCCTACACCTTGCGGATACGTTGATTGGGGCCACAACGCTGTTGGTTCTCATCGTTTGGCCGAGACTCGGTATTCGTTTGCCCGGCCATTTGCCCGCGCTGCTGGCTGGCGTCGCGGTGATGGGGATCATGTCGCTGCTCGGTGAAAACGTGGCTACAATCGGCTCCCGATTCAGTTATCTGCTGGAGGATGGTTCACAAGGGCAAGGGATTCCGCCCATCCTACCGCAGCTCATTCTGCCGTGGGATATTCCGTCACCGGATGGAAAGACAATGACGTTGGATTGGCAAAGTATTTCCGCTCTGCTGCCCGCCGCATTCTCTATGGCGATGCTGGGCGCGATTGAGTCACTACTGTGTGCGGTCGTGCTGGACGGAATGACGGGCAAAAAACACAATTCTAACGCGGAGCTGATGGGGCAGGGCTTCGGCAACATTATCGCCCCGTTCTTTGGCGGAATTACCGCAACCGCGGCGATTGCCCGCTCCGCCGCCAACGTACGCGCAGGCGCAAACTCACCGATCTCCGCCGTGGTTCATGCACTGTTGGTGCTATTGGCGTTGCTGATACTTGCGCCGTGGCTGTCTTATCTGCCGCTGGCGGCAATGGCGTCGCTGTTGTTGATTGTCGCGTGGAATATGAGCGAAGCGCACAAGGTGGTAGATTTACTGCGCCACGGACCAAAAGATGACATCATCGTGATGCTGCTCTGTATGTCGTTGACCGTGCTGTTCGACATGGTGATCGCCATTACGGTCGGCATTGTGCTGGCGTCACTGCTCTTCATGCGGCGCATCGCACAGATGACCCGACTGAGTGAACTGCCGGACACCAAAATACCGGATCATCTGGTTCTGCGCGTCAACGGCCCGCTGTTTTTCGCCGCGGCAGAGCGCATCTTCAATGATCTGACTGTGCGCAGCGAAGGCTATCAAAATATCATCTTGCAGTGGGATGCCGTGCCGGTGCTGGATGCCGGTGGGCTGAACGCGTTCCTGCGCTTTAGCGAGACGCTGCCTGAAGGCAAGCAACTCATCATCACCGACATTCCCTTCCAGCCGTTAAAAACGCTGGCGCGGGCAAAAGTCCACCCGATTGAAGGACGGCTCAGCTTCTACGCCTCATTAGCGCAAGCGATTGAGGCGACCACAGTGCGCCCCAGCGTAGCAAAAACAGAGTAGAAATGTCGTGCAGGCCACGCCGAGCTAGTGCTGCACGGCTGGCATGTTGAAGCGGACGGACAGACGTTCGTCCCGCAGCGTTAAATCCAGCGCCGCGTCACATTCGCGGCTAATGGCGCTCAGTTGCTCGTTCGTCAGCGAATATGGCAATTGGATATCAAACGCGCTCAAGCCTTGCTGACGTGCCAGCGTAATCAGCCTGATAATGTTGGTTTCATCACTCACCTGAGTAGAAAGAATCTGTAACGCCAGTCCCTTCAGTCGCTCCTTCGGCGCACTCTGCCGTGATGACGCCATTTTGGTCACCATGCCAAAGATCGGCATCACGCCATACATCGCATCCATAAAGCGCCAACGTTTCTTACACAGTGCCGCCAAATAATCCGTATAGTCCAGACAGAGTGGCTCACCGGAACTTGTAAACTCAGGGGATTTTTCCATATTCCCTCCTCTCCTCTTTGCCAGTGTTTTGCTGCGCACTCCCCTGACGGGTATAAAACCGTAACCTGTATAGTGGTGAATTCGGGTATATTGTCACGGTTCGCCCCCTTTTGACTAGCGTGTTGAGGAGACCTAATTGTGACAACTTTTTCTTCCGCTCCCGTGTTAATTACCGGCGGCGCGCGGCGTATCGGGCTGGCACTGGCGCGTTCGTTTCTGACTCAGTCGATTCCGGTCATCATCAGCTATCGTACGCCTTACCCCGAACTGGACAGGCTACAGCAAGGCGGTGCGGTTTGTCTGACCGCCGATTTTTCCACCACGGAAAACCTCTATGCGTTTGCGGAGCAAATCCAGTCGCTCACGCCGCGGCTGCGCGCCATTATTCACAATGCCAGCCGCTGGGAGCCAGAAAGCCCTACCACACCGCCAGAGCAAACGCTGGCCGATATGCTGCAAATTCATGTCTATGCGCCCTACTTGCTCAACCAATTACTGGAGTCTTGCCTGCGTGGACAAGGTGTGGCTGGCGCGGATATCATCCATCTCACGGATTACGTGGTAGAAAAAGGCAGCGACAAACACATTGCTTATGCAGCCAGTAAAGCGGCGCTGGATAACATGACGCGTTCGTTTGCCCGCAAACTGGCACCGGAGGTGAAAGTCAACGCGATCGCCCCCGGTCTGATCCTGTTTAATGAACAAGATGACGAATCCTATCGTCAGCAGGCGCTGGACAAATCCTTGATGAAAATTGCCCCCGGCGAAGAGGAAATTGTCCGACTGGTGAATTATCTGTTCAGCAGTAACTACGTCACCGGGAAAACGCTGGGCGTTGATGGTGGGCGGGCTTTGCGTTAAAGCCACGCGACAATAAGATCTCTGGCGCTTTTTATGCCTTTTTCTTCGCGCGTCCCTTGCGCTGGTAAGCTTTATTATCGGCGACTTACTCCAGATAGGCCGCACGCGTCAGGCCCTGAAAACCGTATCCTGACTGGCCTAAAAATCATACTCAGCATGCTTATCTCATTCGGACGAGTAAACAATTACTTAACACCCATTTACGCTTCATTTCTCGTTTATCGCCTATCATCAGGCTATGCTATCAGGAATAAGATGGGGATGACGTAGATACCATGCATAAGATTGTTTTTATAGAAGATGATACCGAGGTGGGGAAATTGATCGCAGCCTACCTAGGCAAGCATGACATTGATGTTCAGGTTGAAGCACGCGGCGATCAGGCATTGGCCTTTATTGAACAACAGCGGCCCGATCTTGTGCTGTTGGATATCATGCTGCCCGGCAAAGACGGTATGACTCTCTGCCGGGAATTGCGGCCAGGGTACAGTGGCCCGATTGTGCTGCTGACCTCACTGGACAGCGATATGAACCATATTCTGGCGCTGGAAATGGGCGCCGATGATTATATTCTGAAAACCACACCACCCGCCGTTTTACTCGCCCGCCTGCGCCTGCATTTGCGGCAATACGCCACGGCACCCCAAGCTGTGGCGGAAAAAACCACGTCTGCCGCATTACAGGTGCATAAATCCCTGCACTTCGGCCTGCTCTGCATCGATCCGGTCAATAGGGAAGTGACATTAGGGCAAGAGCACATCGTATTATCCACTGCGGATTTCGATCTGCTCTGGCAACTGGCGACCCATGCGGGTCACATCATGGATCGGGATGCACTACTGAAAAGCCTGCGCGGCGTCACCTACGACGGTATGGATCGCAGCATTGATGTCGCGATTTCCCGCCTGCGTAAAAAATTGTACGACAACCCGCTGGAGCCGTTCCGCATCAAAACGGTGCGCAACAAGGGTTATCTGTTCGCCCCCAATACCTGGGAGAGCGTCACGCTATGAGAAAGCTGTTCGTACAGTTTTTTCTATTGCTGTTCGCCTGCTTTGTCGTCATGACGCTGTTGGTCGGGCTGGTCTATAAAGTCACAGCCGAACGCGCGGGTCGCCAGTCAATGGATGACCTGATGAAAAGCTCGCTCTACCTTATTCGTAATGAGCTGCGCGCAATTCCGCCCCGCGACTGGCATAAAACGATCAACCAGCTTGATTTAAACCTGTCGTTCAAATTGCACATCGAGCCGGTGAGTAAATATGTGCTGAGCCCCCAGAATCGCCAGCGTCTGAATCAGGGGGAAATTATCGCGCTGGATGACGAATACACGTTTATCCAACGTATCCCTCGCAGCCACTATGTTCTCGCCGTAGGCCCTATTCCCTATCTGTTCTTCCTGCACGAAATGCGGCTTCTGGATTTACTGCTGGTGATGCTAATTGGGCTATCGCTGGCACTGCCGGTTTTCCTATGGATGCGGCCGCACTGGCAGGCCATGCTAAAACTGGAGAATGCTGCACAGCGCCTGGGAGATGGTAATCTGGAGGAGCGCATTCACTTCGATAGCACCTCTAGCCTGTTTCGGCTTGGCGTCGCCTTCAATCGCATGGCGGATAATCTGAACCAGCTCATCAACAGTAAAAAACAGCTGATTGATAATATTGCCCACGAGCTGCGCACGCCGTTGGTCAGGCTGCGTTATCGGCTGGCTATGAGCGACAACTTAACCGAAGATGAACAACAGGCGTTAAACCGGGATATTGGTCAACTCGAAGCGCTGATTGACGAACTGCTGACGTATGCCAGACTCGACCGTCCACAGGTGACGCTGCATCTTGCCGATATTGATATCCTGTCGTGGCTACAGGCAAAAGTTGACGATTTCCGCCTGATCCACCCAGACAAACACATCTCGCTGGACATGCCCCACTCGGCACAGATTGGTGCGCTCGATTTACGCCTGATGGAACGGGTGCTGAATAACCTGATCGGTAACGGATTGCGCTTCTGCCATAATCGATTACACATCAGCCTGACATCCGATGCTGATCATATTGCCTGTCTGCAAGTCGAAGATGACGGCCCCGGTATTGCGCCGGAAAGCCGAGAAAGCGTTTTTGAACCGTTTATCCGTCTGGAGGCTGGTATCGAAAACAGCAGCGGCGGCTGTGGGCTCGGACTGGCAATTGTCCATGCTATCGCCCGAGCTTACGACGGCAGCATTACCGTGGATGAAAGCCCACTCGGCGGCGCTCGTTTCCGTTTTTGCTGGCCGGTAAAAACCACGACGGCGCAGGCCGCTATCACCAATCAGCACTAGCACTGAGACAGCGAGAACCCACCGTTTTCTCCTGTTTGCCTCGTTTTTCTGGCTTGTACATTAGGTTACACGCCGAAACCAATCACTCACTGAAGCCGCTCTCTGTTTCTCCTATTCTCTCTTCACCGGCCCAACCGAGGGCTACGAAACGTGAATGAGACAACGAGGAAATGATGATGAATAAAGTATTAGTTATTATCGCAGGTGCGGCACTGGGTCTATCCTCTGTAGCGTTTGCCGCGGATACGGTAACCAGCACACCAACTCAGCCTACGGCGACTACTTCAGCTCCGGCTAAAGCCGTTCACCATAAAAAACAGGTGAAAAAAGCTAAACCCGCTCCTGCACAGAAAGCGCAGGCTGCCAAGAAACACGTGAAAAAAGCAAAAACTACAAAACCTGCTGACGCCACACCAGCAGCGTAATCGGTAAACACCCACGTCTTCCCACGGGAAGACGTCATTTTCGGCCTGCCCTGATTTGAATCACATCGCTACGGCTGACCGAATAAGACAACGATCAAACACCCGGTTTACCGGGTGTTTCTTTCATCGGGGGATAGGAAAATGATGCGTCGTTACTCATTTGAAATTATGCTATCCCTTGTTCTGCTCTGCGGCATTATCACCTTGAGTTTTTTTCTCTAGTCCATAGTGCACCTGCATTGGCACTCTTGAACGCCAAACCACATGCAGAGAAAATGCTAACTGAGGAGGGTAATGCCGCTCATCAACAATTCCCTCCACGCCATTCGCCCCTTTAATACCCAGCCAGATAGATATCACAAGCGAATAGAACGTGAAATCCAATAATGCGCGATGTAACATTTGAGAACCGATCAACGTTAAAAATAAATCAATAAATTTCAAATAGTTAATAATTCAACTACCCAAAGATTTCAGAATAATAAAGTTTTATCATTCAGCGCCGTTTATATCATTACACTCCGGGCAATACCGAGAACGTCATAATGAAAAAAATCCGGCAAATCTCCGCCATATTGCTGGGCACTGTGGCAGCCACATCGTATACCTTTGCATCCCCTTCGCCATCGGCTGGTGTCATCCGCTTTTCAGGTGCCATCGTCGAACCCGTTTGTGGTGTTACAACACAGTCACGTAATGTGACCGTCAGTTGCGAACGACAAGGGGAAGTGCAAACGCTACAAATGAAAAACAGTTCACAGCACGCGGTGTTACCGCAAGGCATCGGTTCTGTGAGCACGAAAAACGTGAGTTCAAATGCGCGTATCGTGATCGTCAGCTACGAATAAGCGTGATGGCGCAACGAAATGCCGTTTGCTGATGCAAAAACACGACGCCACTGAAGATCGTCGCATGGCATTTGAAGCATTGTGACACGGTGAAACAGCCGCAGAAGGATTTGTCACAAATAATCGAGCTCCGCAGAAGCCATTTTGGCGATCGATAATCCTCCTGTCACCGCGCCGTGATGTCATGCGGCCTCTTTTACACTCAATAACATTTTAATTTTCAGTCCCTCACCAACAAATACATCTATAGTTAATCCAACACGCTATATTTAGCGTCTCAAGATGACTTTTATCATAAGGTTCATTCACTACATGCGCATATCAGCCTGGTTGTTATGTTCATTATCATTTATCGCCCCGCTAAGTTGGGCTGAGTCCTCACCAACCGATATCGACGCGCAGAAGCAGCAACAAATCCTATTTTTCAACCACGACGATCGGGATGTGGTTCCTGATACGGCAATCTGGCCGTGGCAGGCTATTGGGCAGTTGGAAACCGCCAGCGGTAACCTCTGCACTGCGACGCTGATTTCCCCCCATCTGGCGCTGACTGCTGGGCATTGCGTTGTCACGCCACCGAAAGGCGAGATCGATAAACCGGTCGCGCTACGCTTTCTGGCGACAGAAAATGGCTGGCGTTATGAAACGACGGAAATTGAAGCACTGACGAATAAAACGCTCGCCAGGAAATTGAAATCCGATGGCGAAGGATGGATAGTGCCACCTTCAGCAGCACCGTTGGATTATGCCCTGATTCGGCTAAAGCAAACGCCGCCGGGAATTCGTCCGCTCCCGCTCTGGCAGGGCAGCCGTCAGGAATTGATGCAGGCGTTGAAGGATAACGGTCAGCGCGTCACGCAGGCTGGCTACCCGAAAGATCATCAGGAAACGCTGTATCGCCACCAAAACTGTGTGATCACAGGCTGGGTTCACACCGCCGTTATAGCACACCAGTGCGATACGCTGCCTGGTGATAGCGGTTCCCCTCTGATGCTGAATTCATCAGTAGGCTGGGTGCTCATGGGCATTCAAAGCTCTGCGCCGGATGCCAGTGAACGCGATCGAGCCGATAATCGTGCCGTTTCCGTTACCGCGATTCGTCAGCAGTTAGAAACATTGGCAACACAACGCTAACGTCCCTTTACAAACGCACGACCGCCAAGCAACAACCGTTATTCAGGGCGTGCCGGGCGTCGGACACTTCCTGTCAGCAGCATGGTATCAAAAAATATCTGTTCTATTTTTATCCGAGATATAGGTTAATCATCCATATTGTTATGGTAGCAATGGAGTAGAAATTATCAGGGTGTTATTTTTATCTTATGAAAAATGCCATTTTTTATAATTAGATTGTCATTTATTTATAGAGCACCTCCTTAGCCAAGTTGTTTACATAATTCATCAAATCATTGAAAATAAGCACAAATTCACATAGAAAAATGAAAGACGGAAACATGACTTAAGACAAAGAATCGTCCAAATCTTAACGGAAAGATAAAGGTGGTATTATAAGTTACCTCAATTTTTAGCCTCTATGTTATTGTGTCGCCGTTAAATTAAATTGATGTTGTCGCGATTATTATTGCGAAAAGGAAGAGTCTACATGTTAAAATATTTGAGTCATGACGAAGAAAAACGCATGCAGACTCTCGATGAATCTAAAAAAACAGATACATATCAATATGATACGCTTCACAAGCTCACGAAATTAGCGTGCCAACTACTCGGAACCTCGACGGCACTGATCACGCTAACCGGCAGTAAATCTCTGCACGTTAAAGCCAAAACTCATTTCCCGCTGGATGATATGGATAAAATCGGTTCATTCGACCATTTTACCGTACAAACGGGTCAAGCTTTTATCTGCAACGATGCCATTCAGGATGAACGTTTTAAAGACAGTCCTTATGTAACAGGTGAGCCTCTGATCCGTTTTTACGCCGGCGTTCCGCTTAAAACCAAAGAAGGTTACGCCATCGGCACGTTCTCCGCCGTCGATTATGTTCCGCGAACGTTCAGTAAAATCCAACTGCGCTTACTGCACGATTTAGCCGCCATTGCGATGGTGTTAATGGAATACCGCAACGCAATCGGGCTAATTGACGCCGTCACCCTGTTACCTAACCGCCAGCGCCTGATTGACGACATCAGCTGTATTACCGACATTCACGAACGCTACCTGCTTATTCTGATTGATACCATCGATATTTCTTACGCCTATGAGATGGGATGCGCGCTGGGGATGCCAACGGTAGAAGGCCTGCTGAAAGATATTGGCATCTTCCTGCGCCTCAGCTTAAATGCGCCAGAAAATATCTACTGCACTGCCGTAGGACGTTTCGCCCTTTTGGTGAAGGCGGATAAAAAAGAACAGGTGCTAGCGGAGCTCGATGCCTGTGCCGATAGGATTCATGAAAGCATTACCAGCCATATTCCGCTCAAGCTGGAATTTTTCGTTGGCTATACTGAATTCCAAATTCCGGCCAACGATCCTCAGCGAATCCTGCGTGAGTCCATGAGCGCGCTACGCACCGCTATTACCAAGAATGTTCGCCAGTTCTCCTACGACCTTGAAGCCGATAAGGCACAGCAAATCGCCTTTACCTTACTCAATGAGCTGGCTGATGTGTTACATAACAACAAACCAGGTCTCTATCTGGTTTACCAGCCGAAATTAAGCATCAAGACCAACACCGTTATCGGTGCCGAAGCGCTGATTCGCTGGCATCATCCCGAACTGGGCGAGATTTATCCTGACCAGTTTATTCCGCTCGCGGAAGACACCACGCTGATGCGTCCGTTAACGAACTGGGTGACCCGAGAAGCGGCATGCCAGGTGAAACAGTGGCGTCAGGAGGGGCTAAGCTTCCCGGTGTCGATTAACGTTTCCGCCAGAAATTTCTCCGAAAATGACTTCATCCCACGCCTTATCACCATTCTGGAGACCCACGGCCTCACGCCTCAGGATATTGATATCGAGTGCGTCGAAACGCAGAAAATCATCGAAAATCCTGAAACACTTACCACCATCCAAACGCTACAGCAACTTGGATTTACTATCGCCCTTGATGATTTCGGCACAGGGTATAGCAACTTAAGCTATTTGCGTAATATCCCCTCTACAGTGATAAAGCTGGATAAGTCGCTAATTAAAGATATAAAAACCGATCACAAAAGCCGCGTCATTGTGGCATCGATTATCAGTATGCTGCACAAACTGAATTATGTTGTGCTGGCAGAAGGCGTGGAAAATAAAGAAACGCTCGACTATCTGGGCTGTTTTGGCTGTGATGAAGTACAGGGCTACTATTTTTCCTGCCCTATTCCTCCAGAGGCCTTCACCGCCTGGGTAACGGCACATTTGTCACAGCCCTCAACATAACCTCCCCGTCAAGCGGGCTATTCAACAAACGGTTTGGAGAACGACATGACTCTTCTTACTTCATTGGATGAGCTCGCCATCAGAAATGCGATGGCTCTGCTGGAAGCCCCCTCTTTTGCAATACAGGCGGCGAATCTAGTTGGAAAACCGATTGAATGGAGCCTATCAAAGCTACCCGACGTGGTGAAAAACAGAATTCAGGATGTGGTTCACTCCGCGCTATACAAAGCGGTAGACGCCGCGCTCTATACGCTGGACGATGCTCCCGCTCGGGTGGCATCCCCCAAGACACATAAGCTGGTCGTCGCCGCTTCCGGTGCCGTCAGCGGTTTTTTTGGCGCGGCCGGTTTGCTGGTCGAACTGCCCATCAGCACCACGATCATGATGCGTTCCGTCGCTGATATTGCCCGAAGCGAAGGTTTCTCCCTCACCGATCTTTCCGTCAAAGCCGCCTGTGTGGAAGTCTTCGCACTCGGTGGGACACAAGAAAGCGACGACGCTGCCGACTCCGCCTATTACACGTCACGCGCCGTTCTGGCAGATATTACCCGACATACCACACGCGAATTAATCGGCATTGCTGGCAAGAAGAGCGCCGGAAAAGCCTCAGCCCGAATGAGCACCTCGCAGGCAGGAAAAACCCTGGCAAAGCTGATTGACGCCGTCGCCACCAGACTGGGCGTGACCATGACGGAAAAAATGGCCGCGCAGATTGTCCCGGTGATTGGCGCTGTCAGCGGCGCAGCCATTAATACGCTGTTTATTCACCATTACCAAAACATGGCGAAAGGCCATTTCATCATAAAACGTCTGGAGCAGACGTATGGTGAAGAGGCGATCAAGTCGGCTTACCTTGAGCGCAAACAGCAACCCTCGCGACCTGATGTGATAACGCGAGATTAGCCTTCGACCTGCTCCATCGCCTGTAATACGCGTTTATCCGAGATCGGGAACGGCGTACCCAACTGTTGGGCAAAGTAACTGACACGCAGCTCTTCAAGCATCCAGCGCACCGCTTTCACATCGTCGTCATCACGTCGCTCCGCAGGCAGCTTATTCCACCACTGCTGCCACGCCTGTTGAACCTGCTCCACCTTCAGCATCTGTGCCCGATCGCGGTGGACATCCTGTGCCAGTTTCTCCAGACGTCGCTCTATTGCTTGCAAGTAGCGCAACACGTCCGGCAGGCGTTGCCAGCCGTTTTCGGTCACAAAGCCACGAAATACCAGGCCATTCATCTGATTCCTGATATCGCTTAACGCCAGCGCCATCGCTATGTCTACTCGCCCTTTCAGACGCTTGTTAATGGTGAAAACGGCCGTCAGGATTTGTTCAACCTGTTTGGCGATATCCACCACTGTATCGTTCAGTTCCGCACGCACTTTTTCATGCAACTGCTGGAAGGCTTCTTCCTGCCAGACCGGGCCGCCGGATGACTCAATCAGCTTATCCACTGCGCAGGCGATACAGTCATCGATAAGATCCAACACTTTGCCGTACGGGTTGAAATAGAGGCCTAGCTTCGCTTTGTTGGGCAGTTTTTCGTGCAGATATTTGATCGGCGACGGAATATTCAACAGTAACAGGCGACGCAGCCCCTGCCGCATGACCTGCTGTTGCTGATGCGGTGTATCGAACAGACGAATCGCCACGCTATCCTTTTCATCCACCAACGCCGGATAGGCTTTAACCGAGTAGCCACCACGTTTCTGCTCATAGCAGTCCGGCAGCGAACCGAAGCTCCAGACGTGCAAACCGCGCTGCTCCAACCCATCATCCGCCACGGATGACAGCGTTTGCTGCACTTTATCTTTGAGCTGATCTTTCAGCGCGTTCAGGTCTTTGCCTTCCCGCTGCGTCCGGTTCTTCTCATCGATGACACGGAACGTGATTTTCAGATGATCGGGCACCTGATCCCACTGCCATGCCTCGCGCGGCACCGTCACGCCCGTCATCAGCCGTAGCTCACGCTCCAGCGCATCCAGCAATCCCTTCTCTAACGGCGTAGTACGCGCCAGAAACGCCTCGGCATAATTTGGCGCGGGAACAAAGTTACGACGTAACGGTTTGGGCAAGGATTTAATCAACGCGATCGCCAGTTCACGGCGCACGCCAGGAATCTGCCACTCGAAACCCTCTTCACGCACCTGATTGAGAATGGGCAACGGAATATGTACCGTCACGCCATCCGCATCCGCACCCGGCTCAAACTGATAGGACAGCCGTAATTTCAGGCCCCCCTGATGCCAGAAGTTCGGATAATCCAGCGCGCTAACCTTCTCCGCGCCGTCTTTAATCAACATACTCTTTTCAAAATTAAGCAGGTCGGCATTATCCCGGCTGGCGGCTTTCCACCACTTATCAAAGTGACGCGACGAGATGACATCGTGCGGCAAGCGCTGATCGTAGAAAGCAAACAACGTCTCGTCATCCACCAGAATGTCGCGGCGGCGCGATTTGTGTTCTAAATCTTCGACCTCCGCCAGCAGTTTGAGGTTGGCGCGGAAAAAGGCATGATGCGTTTGCCAGTCCCCTTCCACCAGCGCATGGCGGATGAACATCTCACGCGCCAGAATTGGATCGATTTGGCTGTAATTCACCTTGCGCGCCGCAACAATCGGCAGCCCGAAAAGCGTCACCTTCTCCTGCGCCATCACGGTGCCCTGCGCTTTTTCCCAGTGAGGTTCGCTGTAGCTCCGCTTAATCAGATGCTGAGCCAGCGGTTCGATCCACTCAGGTTCAATACGTGCAGCGATGCGTCCCCATAGGCGACTGGTTTCCACCAATTCAGCCACCATCGTCCACTTAGGTGGCTTTTTGAATAGTCCAGAGCCAGGGAAAATCGCAAACCGGGCGTTACGCGCACCGCTGAACTCCTGTTTCTCAATATCTTTCTGCCCGATATGCGACAGCAAGCCGGTAAGCAGCGAGCAGTGAATACTCAGGTAATCGGCTGGTTCACTGTTGACTGGTAGCCCAAGTTCCTTCACCACCTGACGCAGTTGCGTGTAGATATCCTGCCATTCGCGCACGCGCAGATAGTTAAGGAAATCCGTGCGGCACTGGCGACGGAACTGGCTGGAAGAGAGCGCCTTTTGCTGGTCACGCAGATAGTCCCACAGATTGACGAAAGCCAGAAAATCAGAGTCTTTATCAGCAAAACGGCGATGTTTCTCATCCGATGCCTGCTTCTTATCCAACGGCCTTTCGCGCGGATCCTGAATCGACAGCGCGGCGGTGATGATCATTACTTCACGCACACAGCCGGTTTTACGCGCTTCCAGCACCATTCGTGCCAAACGTGGATCGATCGGCAACTGTGCCAGTTGCTGTCCCTGCGGCGTCAGGCGGTAATGCCCATTTTCCGCCAGATTAATCGCGCCTAGTTCCTCCAACAACCGCACGCCGTCCTGAATATTGCGCTTATCCGGCGCTTCAACAAACGGGAACGCGGCTATATCGCCGAGTCCCAGCGATGTCATTTGCAGGATAACGGAAGCCAGATTGGTACGCAGAATTTCGGGATCGGTAAATTCGGGCCGCGACAGGAAATCCTGCTCGGAATAGAGACGAATACACACCCCGGCGGCGACACGGCCACAGCGCCCTTTACGCTGATTGGCCGACGCCTGCGAGATCGGCTCAATTGGCAGGCGCTGTACCTTGGTGCGGAAACTGTAGCGGCTGATGCGCGCGGTACCAGGATCGATTACATAGCGAATCCCCGGCACGGTCAATGAGGTTTCTGCCACGTTGGTCGCCAGCACGATGCGACGGCCGTGATGTGACTGAAAAACGCGGTTCTGTTCCTGATTCGACAGACGGGCGTACAACGGCAGGATCTCGGTATGCGGCAAGTCCAGACGGGTCAGCGCCTCTGCCGTATCGCGAATTTCACGTTCGCCGCTCATAAAGACCAGAATATCCCCCGGCCCTTCGCGCGTCAGCTCGTCTACCGCATCGAAAATTGCCTGTAGCTGATCGCGTTCGCTGTCGTCGGCGTCTTCCACCACGGGGCGATAGCGGACATCTACCGGATAGGTCCGCCCAGACACTTCGATGATCGGTGCGTTATTAAAGTGGCGAGAGAAACGCTGCGGATCGATGGTCGCCGACGTAATAATCACTTTCAAATCAGGACGCTTTGGCAACAGCTGGCGCAAATAGCCCATAATGAAATCGATATTCAAGCTGCGCTCGTGCGCTTCATCGATGATTAACGTGTCGTACTGCATCAACAGGCGATCCTGCTGAATTTCCGCCAGCAAAATACCGTCGGTCATCAGCTTGACCAGCGTATTATCACTCACCTGATCGTTAAAACGGACTTTATAACCAACACTGCTGCCCAGCGGCGTTTCCAGCTCGGCGGCAATGCGGTCGGCGACGGTTCTGGCAGCCAGACGACGCGGCTGCGTATGGCCAATCAAACCATGCACACCACGACCCAGTTCAAGACAGATCTTCGGCAACTGTGTGGTCTTCCCCGACCCCGTCTCGCCCGCGACAATAATCACCTGATGGTTACGCAGTGCCTCCAGTATTTCGTCTTTTTTCTGGCGAACGGGAAGTTGTTCAGGGTAGCGAACCGCCGGACAGCTTGCTCGCCGGTTCTCGACCTTCTGGCGCGCCGCGACAATTTCCCCCTCAATTTCCTGCGCGATGGCAGCCTGCGCCTGCGGGCTGCTGACCTTCTCTGCGCCCTGCAAGCGGCGGCGCAGACGTTGTCGATCGCGAAGCATTAGCTCACTTAACTGCGTAGATAATGCACTGAGAGGTGATTTCACGTTGCTCTTCCTTAATTGTTTCTCTAATTCTTTTCTCTGCCGGGACAATGCTTGTCGCCGAATTTGGCTCGATTGAGCCTAACCTAATTTCAAGGTACGACATGTTTAAACGATGAAAATGGTTAAGACGTGGATAGTAGCACATTGTCATATGCGGCTCTAATCGCCCCATGCGGTCTTATTCAAACGTCGTCTTATTCAAGAAAATCGAATAAAGACCTCGAATATTTGCACTTTTCACCTTCCAGAGCACCGCATAAGATGTGACGCAGCAAAGGGCGTTATGTTGTCGTCCACTTCTAATCACTAAAGGAATTGGCAATGAGAAAAGTATTGGTTCTGAAATCAAGCATTCTGGCGGGTTATTCTCAGTCAAACCAACTGGCCGACCACTTCACCACCGAGTGGCAGTCTGCACATCCAAACGACAGCATCACCGTACGCGACTTGGCCGCTCAACCGATTCCGGTTCTTGATGGCGAGTTAGTCGGCGCACTGCGTCCTTCCGATGCCACGCTGACCCCGCGCCAACAGGAAGCCCTGAAACTGTCCGACGATCTGATCGCGGAACTGCAAGCGCACGACATCATTGTGATCGCCGCACCAATGTATAACTTCAACATCCCTACCCAATTGAAGAACTACTTCGACCTGGTTGCCCGCGCCGGTGTGACGTTCCGCTACACCGAGCAAGGCCCTGAAGGTCTGGTGAAAGGTAAACGCGCTATCGTCTTAACCAGCCGCGGCGGCATCCATAAAGGCACACCAACCGATCTGCTGGAACCATATCTGCGCGTCTTCCTGGGCTTCCTCGGCCTGACCGACCTTGAATTCGTGTTCGCAGAAGGCTACGGCTACGGCCCGGATGTGGCGCAAAAAGCCACCGAAGCGGCGAAAACACAGCTGTCTCAACTGGTCACTGCATAACGAATCACTGTCCATACAAATAACGGCTATAACGAATCATTGTTACCAACCTTGCCATCTCTTGATTTTATTGGCTAATTATTGCGCGCCTTCCGGCGCGCTTTTCTTTATCTCATCACCGGCCGCATTGTCCGATTTTTCCAGCAGTTGCGTCGCTTCTTTATCCGCTTTGATGTGAATGTCATGTTCGATCTTCACATTCATATTGATGGTGATGGGCTCTTTCGGCGCAGCCACTTCAATACGCGGCACACATGCCGTCAGGAAAACGACCGCGCAACATGCCGCCAGCCCTATCTCACTCTTGTTCATGGTTCTGCCTTGAATTTATTCATTTGCCTGCTGTTCCAGCGTATCCCGCAAGTTATCGCCAAAACGTAAGCTGCGCCATAGCTGGAAGAGATTCTCCTGATGGCGATAGTTAAGAATAACCTGCCGGTTCGCACTGAGCTGAGGATTTTTCCCCTGCACCTGCGACGTTAATGTCAGTTCACCCTGGTTATTCAGGTCAAGCGTGGCATAGGAACGCCCAATCTCCAGATAACGCAGCCAGCCAATCGCCGCACCGCCTGCCAGATTTTTACTCGCTAATTCATCGGCCAGTTGGTTATCCAGCCGCAGCGTCAGAAAGCCATCATTGGTAATTCGCCCGCCTGTAATCAACATGGTCGGGTGATTAAAATTCAACGGAAGCGTCCCGCTCACGCGCCCGGACAAGGCAAACTGTTTTTGTTTCAACACCGTCAACAGCTCGCTAAGATCCACACTTTTAACGGTGAACAGCGCGGGTTCACGCTGCGGCCAGCGCAGCGTCGACAGGCCGATATGCCCATCCAATACGTCCATATATGCCTGAGACATAATCAGCGGTCGCCGCTCGCTGTAAGGATAAAAACCCTGTAGATCGACACGAATATTGCTCATCCGAAGCAGGTTATCCAGCACGTCAATACGCAACGTGACAGGTTGCCTGACGCCCAGTTGCCAGCGTTGATCTTTCAGACGATAAGGCAGGACAAAGTTTACGCCGCCAACCTCACCATCCTGCAACCACAGTCCGCCATTTTTCACCACCCAATGCCCACCGGCGCTGAACCCTTCTTTACGTGCGGCGGAGAAGGCCGCCTGTGCGTAAAAATGTCCGGCGCGAATGTTCATTTTCAGCAGTGGGGAAAGCAGAGGCTGAAACACTTTAAGCGGCTGTGTCGGCCACCATGCGCCACCGCGAAGTCGTTCGCCATCCCAGCGTCCGCGCAGCCTCACCGGGCCGATATCATCAGCCTGTAACTGCCCCTGTAGCTGAAAATCATTCGGGCTGCGCCCCTGAATCGCCAGCGTTAACAGTGAAGGCGGCAGATAGCCGCCGTTGCTGAAGTGCGTCCGCTCTGAGGCTAGTTGCAGCGCCCCTTGAAAATATTCACCGGAACGGGCGCGCTGCCACCGGATCGGATCAGTAATCGTCAACCGGGGCTGATACACCGTCACCATGCCATAGCCCAACTGATCCAAGCCGCTCGATAGCTGACTGATTTCAATCAGCGTATCCTGCCATTGGCCTCGCCCGGCCACATCCCACTGGCCTTTCAGCGGGGGCAGGCGGCCATTGCCCCAATAACGCCATTGCCACCGCCCTTTATCTGTCCAGAAATCCTGCGCCTGACCGTCAAGGTGCAGGTTAACGCGCCCCCAATATTCTTCCCGCGCTTTCACAATCGCCTGAAGTCGCCCATTCACGCCAGTCGCACTCACCCGAACGCCCGCCAGCGGCCAGCGTGCCTCCTCCAGATAAACCTGCGGCGCAGGCGTTCCCCAGGCGCGCAGCAGCGCCCCAGGTAAAAGCGCGAGTTCAGGATTGAGAATCGAGCCCTGCAACACCCCCGGCAGCGTCGCCGTCAGGGAAAGCGCCGGTAAGTTAGCTTGCCCGGTAAGCTGAAAGCGCAATTCGCTGTTGAGCAGACCAATATTACCCGGACCCAGCACCAGCACGGCGTTCGCCTTGCCGTTATGTCCTTGCGTCAACACGTTCAAACGCGCATTAATCGTGGTGGCATCCAGCCCTTGCCGCCAGTGCTGTAAGGTCATGGCGACTTGCCCAGAGAGCGGCTGAGCGGTATACGGCCAGCGCCAGATGCCGTTAGTCACCTGGATCACCTCATCCGTCAACTGCCACGGTAGCGATATCAGCGGCGTTTCATCATTCGCCGCATTCATCACCAGTTCACCTTGCTGGTTATGCCAATCCAGCAGAAGCGAAAGCGGATCCGGCGTCTGCTCTGAATCCAGCTTTCCTGTCAGTCTCCCCTGTATAGGAGCCGCATCCAGCGTATCGGCCAGCGCCATCTCACCGCTGACCTGTAAACGTACGAATCTCGCTGGCGTTGCAAGCATGCCTTCATGCAGGGTCAGTTGTGCCTCATTCAGCTCTGCCCTCACCACCAGTTGATCGCCCTGATAATCGAGCGTTTGGTGCCGTTTACCGTCACTACTGAACCACACTTGCCCGGCATAATCCTGCCAAGGCTGTAGCGTAAACGCCTTTATCTGAATATCGGCAGCAGGCAATCGCTGTTGCCACTGCGCCAGTTGCGCCGTTGGCTCGGTGCTGCTACCTGCTGGCACATGTTGCAGACAGTCACTGTTTAATGTCACGGCATCAATATCGACATGCCATCGCCAGTGATGCCAGCGCAGCGTCATATTCCGTACCTCAACTAACGTGCACTTCCCGGCCATCATACGGAACCCCGTGCTATGTAGCCCACCGCTCTGCCAGCCAAGCGTCTCATTTACGGACAAAGACACCTCCGCCGGCAGCCAGATTGTGGCGATACGCGGCAACCACTGCGGCAGTGTTCGCCAGGAAAGAAACAGCAGCACAGCAATGAGGAAAACGACTGAAAGTGCATGTTTTTTAATCATTAGCGCGAGTTAAGCATCCTGTTCAATAGCGGTAAAAAGTCGTCCTGTATATCTCTGCCATTATTCATTCACAACTAGCTCTTTTTGTTAACAAAAAATCCTATGCATCTCACATTTACCACTATTGTGCGTACAGGCTCATTATCCTTTCGTGGTAAGATGTTTAATTGAAGTTATATTTTGTAATGAATTAGGTTATCTCATCATGAACAACGCGTTTCCGGGGGAATATCAGGATTATCTCCTTCTGCCCGAATCGCCTTAAAAAAAGCCATGAGCAACCTGAACCATCACCGCTATCCGCTGATTCACTCCGTGGGTATGCCTCAGTTAAATCAGTATTCGAACACAGCATATCAAGGACTGCTTCATGCGTAACAACACCCCTGTCACCGACCGCCAACGCCCTCTTTCTGAAAAAACCAGACTGATGTCGGTCACTACGCCAGAAAGCCATATTACCTACGCAAACAAAGATTTTATTGACGTCAGCGGCTACAGCACCGATGAGTTAATGGGGCAACCCCATAATCTTATCCGACACCCGGATATGCCACCAGCCGCCTTCGCGGATATGTGGAAAACGCTGCGTGCGGGTAATATCTGGACGGGAATTGTGAAAAACCGGTGTAAAAATGGCGACCACTACTGGGTAAAATCCAGCACCACGCCGTTGAGAAAAGGCGGTGAGATTACCGGTTATATGTCCGTGCGCACTGCGGCATCCCCCGAAGAAATTCGTCAGGCCGAAGCGCTCTACGCCAGTGTAAACAAAGGGAAACTGAAATACCGCACCTTCCATCACGGCTTGCTTATTTATACCGGGCCATTGCGCATTCTGAGCCTATTTGAAACCATGCCACTACGCTGGCGTATCCGCAGCTATTTTCTGCTCTTTAGCCTGATCCCATTGCTCGCCGCCTATTCCCTGCTGGCGGGAACAGCATTGGCTTCAGTACTCTTTCCACTGCTTATCGCCTGCTGTTTTGTTAGTGGCGAGCTTCTGGTGCACCATGTTGCCTCCCCCATCGAGCAAATTCTGTCTCAGGCCATGCGTTCCGCAGCCGGACAAGCTGACAACCTGACACAACTTAATCGCGTGGATGAAATTGGCATGCTGATGCGGGCAGTCAATCAGTCCGGGATGAATTTCCGCACTTTCGTGGACGATGTGAATACCAATCTGAGCGAGTTGAAGAACGCCTGTAATGAAATCGCGCAGGGTAACCATACGCTGGCGCAGTGCTGCGAGGAAACGGAAGAAAGCCTGCAACAAACCGCGACTTCCGTGGAACAGCTTACCGCAACGATAAAAAGCAATGCGGAAGCTTCACTTCAGGCTTCGATATATACACAGGATGTGAATCAGGCAGTGAACTCTGGCGAGCAGGCCGTCAGTCAAGTCTCTGATACCATGGAGACGATCACACGTTCCAGCGAACGCATTACCGATATCGTCAGTGTGATGGATAATCTCGCGTTCCAGACCAATATTCTGGCCGTGAACGCCGCCGTCGAAGCTGCACATGCCGGGGAACAAGGTAAGAGCTTCGCGGTGGTCGCCAGTGAGGTTCGTTCGTTGGCGCAGCGTAGCGCTTCCTCTTCCAGCGATATTTCAACCATCATTGACGAAACGCTAAATAGTATCCGTACCGGTGAACAACAGGTTTCGCATACCCATAAATCCATGAGCAATATTCTGCTTCAGGTTCAGCACGTCACCAACCTGATGAATGAGATCAGCCTCGCCACACAGGAACAATCTCTGGGGTTGGAACAAATCAATGAAGCGGTAAACCGCATTGATGAGCTCACGCATCAGAATACCGCGCTGGCCAGCCAGTCACATTCTGCCACCGATCATCTGCAACAGCAGATATCGAGTATGGTGCAGGCGGCATCCGTCTTCAGTCTTTCGCGCTAATCTCATCTTCACGGGCGCGTCACGTCAGGGTGCCCGTCGTCGCCTCTTCTCGCCATTTCCCCTCAATGTAGCGTGCGTTGCCCGCAGTGCAAATTCACAGACTCATAATATACTTAGCAAGTGAATGCTTTTGCTCATCGACACATGCGTTTATCACGAGTCTGGCTAGATAACTACTTTCCTGAATAAAAAATAACCAGAGAAATTAACGACAATATAATAAATATATCGCTAATTATTTCATAAATATTGCCGTTAATTAACTAGCATCAATCGCCTTTCCGTTCGCTAATAGATCTAAAAACATCATATTTACGCCTGCTTATACTAAAAGGATCAATAAATGCGTAAGAATTTTCCGGTCAGTGATATTCAGTATTTATTAGATGAAAAAGTCAAGCTAATGTCGGTAACCACCACCGATAGTCATATCACTTATGCCAATGACGATTTTATTGATGCCAGTGGTTACGACTTTGAGGAAATTCTCCACCAACCTCACAATATCGTGCGCCACCCGGACATGCCCCCGCAGGTGTTTGCCGACATGTGGGCGACGCTCAAGGCAGGTAAAATCTGGACTGCCGTCGTCAAGAACCGCCGCAAGAATGGCGATTACTATTGGGTCAAAGCCAGTACGACACCGTTGATGAAGGACGGAAAAATAACAGGATATATGTCGGTGCGAACCCGAGTCTCACAAGAAGAGATTCGGCAAGCTGAAGCGCTTTACCATCAAATGAATGAGAATAAATTAAAAAACCGCCGACTCTTTCAGGGACTGCTGATTTATAAAGGTCCGCTAAAGTTTCTTAGCTTATTTAACGTTATTCCCGTACGTTGGCGGATAAGAAGTTATGTATTCCTTTTCATGCTATTCGCGCTACTTTCCTTACTGGCTACCTTTCCACTCACTACGCCGCTATTAATTTTTGTTTTGGTGCTACTCGCTGGCGCAGCCATCACCAGCGAATTATTAGTTCAGCATGTAGCAAAACCACTGGAAAAAATTCTGCGCCAGGCCATTAATTCCGCATCCGGGCAGGCAGATAACTCGTTCCAACTGAATCGCGTGGATGAAGTCGGCATGCTATTACGCGCCGTCAATCAATCCGGCATGAATTTCCGGACGTTTGTCGATGATGTCAACGGCAAGCTAGCCGAACTGCGTCACGCTTGCGGCGAGATTGCCTCAGGGAATTACACGCTAAGCCAGCGCTGTGAAGATACCGCGCAAAGTTTGCAATCCACCGCATCTTCAATGGAAGAACTGACGGCGACGATTCAAAGCAACGCGTCTGCTTCACAGCTCGCGACGCGCTGTGCGAACGATGCCAATCAGGCCGTCGATGCCGGAGAGAAAGCGGTGAGTCAGGTTACGGACACGATGGCGGTCATGACCTGCTCCAGCAAAGAGATCACCGACATCATCAGCGTACTGGATAACCTGGCGTTCCAGACCAACATTCTGGCGCTCAATGCAGCAGTCGAAGCCGCTCACGCGGGAGAACAGGGTAAGAGCTTTGCCGTCGTCGCGGGGGAAGTCCGTATTCTGGCGCAACGTAGCGCCGCCGCCGCCAAAGACATCGCAGAAATTATTGATACCACGATCACAAACATTCATACCAGCGATAAATTGGTCAGCCACACCAGCCAGTCCATGAACAATATATTGACTCAGGTACAGCAGGTTACGCAGCTTGTAAATCAAATCAGCCTAGCGACACAAGAACAATCGCAAGGTTTGGGGCAGATCAACTCAGCAGTGAACACCATTGATGAATTGACGCGTCAGAACACGATTTTGGCAACGCATTCCAGTTCCGCCATTAACAGCCTGGAAAAGCAGATCTCCACAATGTCCGAAGCCGTGTCGGTTTTCAGTACGCCTCGCTAAACCCGTTATGACGTTATTATCGCCCATCAATTTCAAACCGTTATCATCAGTCAGGTAACGGTTTGTTACCGCCCTGTTTTCTGATAGCTTAACCTAAGGATTTTTCGGAGAAACTATCAATGAAACTGGCAATTTACAGTACTAAGCAGTATGACCGTAAATATCTGGAACAGGTTAATCAACAGTTTGGCTATGATCTGGAGTTTTTTGATTTCATGCTGACATCGCGCACAGCCAAAACAGCGGCGGGCTGTCAGGCCGTCTGCATATTTGTGAACGATGACGGTGGTCGCGAGGTGTTGGCCGAACTGGCAGAGATGGGCATTAAAACGCTGGCGCTACGTTGTGCTGGCTTTAACAATGTCGATTTGAAAGCCGCTAAGGAACTGGGAATCAGTGTGGTGCGTGTGCCTGCGTATTCTCCCGAGGCTGTTGCCGAGCACGCCGTCGGCCTGATGCTGACGCTTAACCGTCGCATTCACCGTGCCTATCAACGTACTCGCGACGCGAACTTCTCTTTGGAAGGGCTGATTGGGTTCAATATGCATAACCGGACGGCGGGCATTATCGGCACTGGAAAAATCGGTATCGCCACCATGCGTATCCTGAAAGGTTTTGGCATGCGGCTATTGGCCTTCGATCCCTATCCGAATCCACAGGCATTGGAATTAGGCGCGGAGTATGTTGATCTGAAAATACTGTATGCGAATGCGGACGTCATTTCCCTGCACTGCCCGCTGACGCCGGAGAATCATTATCTGCTGAATCAAGCAGCCTTTGCGCAAATGAAAAACGGCGTCATGATCGTCAACACCAGTCGTGGTGGACTGATTGACTCACAGGCGGCTATCGACGCGTTGAAGCAACAGAAAATTGGCGCGCTGGGGATGGACGTTTATGAAAACGAACGCGACCTCTTCTTTGCCGATAAATCCAACGATGTGATTCAAGACGATGTTTTCCGTCGCTTATCCGCGTGCCACAACGTGCTGTTTACCGGGCATCAGGCATTCCTGACGGAAGAAGCGCTGATCAGCATTTCTCAAACCACGCTACAGAACCTGAAAGACATTAGCCAAAACGTGCCCTGTGCAAATCTGGTGCCCCTCTAAGTCATCCCTGCGGCAGCGCAGACTGCCGCACATTCACCCAGCCGGACAGCTTCCATTCATCAGCGATTGTTCGCTACAGCGCTTGCCATTGGCTAACTGACAGGCTCCCACGCTCGCACCGTCAAGCTGCCGGGAGAGCGTCATCGTCCCGCCAATCAGCATACAGTTGACGTCAACCGGAGAACTGCTTTTCAGCAACACGACAGCGCTTTTATCATCATTTTGCGTGGCATCTTGCTGAGTCGCCGCAGCATTCTCGTTATGATTACTGCATCCCGCCAGCAGCACAGCGGCAGTACATAGCCATGGCAATAATTTCATGTTTCAACTCCGAGTCATGTGTGGAAGGCGCGCTGGCGTTATTTTTACACTCAACGTCGGTGCGTATATTTTCAGATAAAGACGATATCTACTACATTTTATTTTTTTGAAGTATAAAAGACACCTTCGCCAGAAAAATCAAGATAGCATGCGTCTCTAACCATTGAGATACATGTGTTAGAAAAGCCATACTAAGTCACATACCGGTCGGCAGTATCATACTGATTCAAAGATATCGAAACGTCCCACTTCTGCCCGTATTTATCGGGGAGATTATTACCTCTCCTGACCCTCTCTTAATCATGGCTCGACTATGCTCTCCTTGATGTACCTTTACTCATAATATCTTCCTCCCTTGGTTGAAGACTCCTCTATCAGGATAGTTATAAGTGCCCCCTTACCAAAAATGGCTTCATTTCGCGATCGATAAAACAAAACGGATAACCACAATGGAAAAGTGAGCAAAAAGCAATAACGCCCCCCTTACTCACAGGGTAATTCTGGCATACCGCTGTAAAACGAACTGGTATTCGTCGCCGTAATCCGTACCATACACGCCATGATCGTGCAGACCGTCTTGGCGTCTGCGCTGAACCGCTTTCCATCCGCAACGCTTTTTGCAACGAGCAAAGATAAAAATGCATGAAAATCAAAATATTAACCAGAAAAAACAATACAATCTCAACAAATTGCAAAAACGCCTGCGGCGTAACGTCGGCGAAGCCATCGCTGATTTCAATATGATCGAAGAAGGCGACCGCATTATGGTGTGCCTGTCCGGCGGGAAAGATAGCTTTACCATGCTGGAAATTCTGCGCAATCTGCAACAAAGCGCACCGGTTAACTTTTCTCTGGTCGCGGTGAATTTAGATCAGAAGCAGCCTGGGTTCCCGGAACATGTTTTGCCGCAATACCTTGATAGCATCGGCGTGGAATACAAGATCGTCGAAGAAAATACCTACGGGATTGTGAAAGACAAAATTCCAGAAGGGAAAACCACCTGTTCACTGTGTTCACGCCTGCGTCGCGGAATTTTGTACCGTACCGCAACGGAACTCGGCGCGACAAAAATTGCCCTTGGTCATCACCGCGACGATATTCTGCAAACGCTGTTCCTGAACATGTTCTACGGTGGAAAATTGAAAGGCATGCCACCGAAGCTGATGAGCGATGACGGTAAACATGTCGTTATCCGCCCGCTTGCCTACTGCCGTGAAAAAGATATCGAACGCTTTGCTGAAGCTCGCCAATACCCGATTATTCCGTGCAATCTGTGCGGTTCGCAGCCAAATCTGCAACGTCAGGTGATTAAAGATATGCTGCGTGACTGGGACAAACGCTATCCTGGCCGTATTGAGACCATGTTCAGCGCCATGCAGAATGTTGTGCCTTCTCATCTTGCCGATCATTCACTGTTTGATTTCAAAGGCATTCGTCACGGTAGCGACGTAGTGGATGGGGGCGATCTGGCTTTCGATCGCGAGGAGCTACCGTTGCAGCCTGTTGGCTGGCAGCGGGAAGACGATGATGAGACACCATCACTCACCCGCCTTGATGTGCTGGAAATAAAATAAGCGCAGCCTTCACATCGGCAATGACATTATCATTACATCATTACGCATCTGAATACGGTGGCAAGAAGCAGCGGTTGCTGTTTCGCCACCGTTTTATTTCTAACTGAATACCACGTCCATAGGACGCGGTATTCAGTTAGAAATAAAATGCCAAAGGCATAGGGCAGCATCGTTCAGGACGAAACAGGAAAGGGCAAGATCGAAGGACAAAAAAAAGCCGACAAAACTGTCGGCATGGTGTGAATCAATTGTGCTATGCAGTAATTCAAAAAAGGAAGTAAGACAATATGGAGCGCAACGCCCATCGCTTGACGTTGCATTCACCTGCGGGAATGATAGTGCCGCACAACAGGGTAAAAAATGTTGATATTGCTCAATTTACGCGTGCTTTTTTAGCGGTTCGCGACAGTTTGTGATTATCAGCGCACCCAGTCACCGCAAGTCGTTATAGCCATTTACTGCGTTTTAACCACCACGCAACGCCGCCAACCAATATCACCAACATCAGGCAGAACGTGACAAAACCAAACGGCGCATCGCCGCCGGGAATGCCCCCTAAATTGACGCCAAATAGCCCGGTTAGGAACGTCGTCGGCAGGAAAACCATCGCCAAAAGCGACATCGTATAGGTGCGGCGGTTCATCGCTTCGGTCATCAGCGCAGTGATTTCATCCGAAAGCACCGTGGTACGCGAAATACTGGCATCCAGATCTTCCAGCCCCCGCCCTAACCGATCGGCAATTTCTTGCATTCTGCGGCGATCGTCGTCCTGCATCCAGGGCAATTTTTCACCGGAAATACGCGAGAACACATCTCGCTGTGGCGTCATATAGCGGCGTAGCACGATGAGCTGTTTGCGAATCAGCGCAAGTTCACCACGCGGTGGAATCTTATGTTCCAGCAAGTCGTCTTCCAGATCGATGATTTTCTCATGTAAATCATCAATAAACTCGCTGGTATGATCGGTCAACGATTCCGCAATGGAGACCAGCCAGCTTCCGCTGTCCGTCGGGCCATTGCCCTCCTTCAGGTCGGTAAGAATCTCGTCGATAGCCAGAACCTTACGGCGTCGGGTAGAAATAATCAGCTTGTCAGTAATGAATACCCGAACGGCTACCAGTTGATCCGGCCTTGCATTGGCATTCAGGTTAATGCTGCGCAGCGTAATTAACGTGCCTTCCCCCAAACGCGTCACTCTGGGGCGGACGCTTTCCCCCGCCAGCGCATTGCGCACACTATCCGGTACCAGTGTCGTTTTATTCAACCAGCGTGCGCTAGCGGGCAATGTAGAATCCAGATGCAGCCAGCAGGGTTTCTCGCTGTTAACCACGTCCTGCTCGCCAATCGGGGTTATCCCCCCCTTTCCATCCAACTGATACGCATGAACCGCACCGCTGTGTTGCAACTCTTTTCCTGCAATGGATTCCACGTTTTGCCTCCAACGGTGTTTGCTATCCGTTCTTTTGCTATCAATGCTTTTACTATCAATTCTTTTACTATCAACGGTGCGATTGTCAGCCGGAATGATCATCATGACCACCCGGCTTTATCGCCACATCATTCGATGCGTTAATCCGGTATTTAATGTTTCTCGATGTAAAGCATATGGCTGTAGGCCACATCTTCAGGGTTCGTAATGGGATAGCCCTTCACCCATGGCTTGATCAAACGTCCGTTGGTATATTGATAGATCGGCGCAATCGGCGCTTCATTCATCAAGATCTGCTCTGCCCGGTTATAGTCAGCATTCAGCGCCTGCGGGTTAGTCTGGTTCCCCGCTTCATCCAATACGCGATCGTAATTCGCGTTTTTAAAGCGCGCGATGTTACCGCTGTGGTGTGACGTCAGCAGTGAGAGGAATGTCGACGGTTCGTTATAGTCACCCACCCACGACGCTCGCACGACATCAAAATTGCCACTATTGCGGCTGTCGATGTAGGTTTGCCACTCTTGATTGGACAGACGGACGTCAACGCCCAGCGTTTTCTTCCACATGGACGCTACGGCAATCGCAATCTTCTGGTGGCTTTCCGAGGTGTTGTACAGCAGCGATAATTTCAGCGGATTGTTTGGACCATAACCCGCCGCCGCCATCAGCGCTTTTGCCTGCGCATCCAGTTCATCCTGGGAATACTGCTGCAACAGGCTTTCCGTCGGTTTGAAGCCTGCGGTGACATCCGGTGTGAAGTGCCAGGCTGGTTTTTCCCCTGTACCTAATACTTTTTCGGCAATCACTTTACGGTCGATAGCGTAAGACAGCGCTTTTCGTACCCGGGCATCGTTGGTCGGCGCCCGCTGCGTGTTAAACGCGTAATAATACGTACCAAGCTGATCCGGCGTATAAACCTGACCGGGTAAATCTTTCAGCAGCTTTTGATACTGGTTTTTAGGAAATGACTCGGTGATATCGATATCCCCGGATAGATAGCGTTTTGTTGCATTCGATTCCTGATTGATGGGAACAAAGGTCACCTTTGTCAGGCGCGTGTTAGCGTTATCCCAATAATATGGATTCTGCGTGAGCACCAGTTTCTCGTTAACGACGCGCTGATCCAGCTTAAACGCGCCATTGCCAACCAGATTGCCCGGCTTCGTCCAGTCATTCCCGAATTTTTCGACCGTAGCCTGATGTACCGGAAACAGGCTGAAATTCGCCGTCAGGCTGACAAAATAAGGGACTGGCTTGCTGAGCTGTACTTTCAGCGTATGGTCATTGACGGCCGTCACGCCAAGCTGATCGACAGGCAGTTTACCCGCAAGAATCTGTTCGGCATTCTGAATCCCCGCCAGTCGGGCAAACCAGGAGAACGACGAGCTGTTTTCCGGTGTCACCAGACGACGCCAGCTGTAGACAAAATCGTTTGCCGTAACGGGTTCACCGTTAGACCAGCGGGCATTGTCACGCAAAGTGAAGACAAACGTACGGTTATCGGTCGTCTGCCAGCGTAGTGCCACGCCCGGAACGATGTTTCCCTTGGCATCCTGATTGACCAGCCCTTCAAACAGATCGCGATCCACTTGAGCTTCCATCAGCCCCACCGCTTTTATCGGGTCGAGAGAAGCCGGTTCATCTTTAATATGGCGGACGATTTCCTGTTTTTCAGCCAGAACCGTTCCCGCAGGAACCTGTGCCGCGACGGCATTGCCCGTCATGGCCGCCATCAACGCGGCATAGAATGCAGAATATCCATAGTGCATGATGATTTGACCTGAAAGTATAATGAAATGATTGAAGAATATAATAGTCAGAAATCAGCGCTATCATCCAGCGATACGCTCGCAATTTATCAGCCCACATCGCCATTTGCGTCTCTGGGTCGATTTTTTTATGATGAAACACATAGGCAACCACAGGGCAGTATCATGGAAAACACAATCATTCCTCTTCAGGCGCGCCAGCAACGCGGTAATTTACCGTCGCTGGGCGAACCTTATGGGAAATCGCTGCTGGGCGCACCGCTGCTATATTTCCCCTCCGAGCTAGCGCCCTCGGAGAGTGGACTGATTATTGCCGGAACGCACGGCGATGAAACGGCAGCGGTGGTGGCGCTTTCCTGCGCGCTGCGTACTCTCTTTTCAGGACAACGTCGCCATCATGTGATTCTTGCAGTGAATCCGGATGGCTGTCAGTTGGGCCTGCGCGCCAACGCTAACGGCGTCGATCTCAATCGCAACTTTCCGGCCAGTAACTGGCAGCCGGGAAAGACGGTATACCGCTGGAATAGCGCCGCAGACGAACGCGATGTCGAACTATCTACGGGTGAAACCGCAGGTTCAGAGCCGGAAACGAAAGCCCTTTGCTCGCTGATAGAGAAACTTAATCCTCACTGGGTTGTCTCTTTTCATGAGCCACTCGCCTGCATTGAAGATCCGTATCGTTCCGAATTGGGGCGGTGGTTGGCGCAGCAGTGCGAGCTGCCATTAGTCTCGAGTGTCGGTTACGACACGCCTGGATCGTTCGGAAGTTGGTGCGCCGATCGTTCGCTCCACTGCATTACCGCTGAGCTACCGCCGATCTCGGCAGATGCCGCCAGCGAATGCTACCTGAAAGCGATGGTCGCGTTGCTAAGCCAGCAATTTTAATCGTAATTTTTATACCAATGTTGCTAATGTTGCCCTAAACTGAGCAGCGTGTTAATCACCTGTAATTAAGGACGCAAACATGTCACAGAACGTACATTTTCAAGGCAATCCTGTGCCAGTAGCAGGGGCATTTCCAGCTAAAGGAAGCAAAGCCCCGGCATTTACGCTGGTGGCTAAAGATCTGTCAGATACCCCGCTCAGCAACTATGCTGGCAAGCGCAAAATCCTGAACATTTTCCCAAGCATCGATACCGGTGTTTGTGCCGCATCCGTGCGCAAATTCAACCAGTTGGGCTCTGAGCTGGATAACACTGTTGTTCTGTGTATCTCTTCCGATCTGCCGTTCGCACAGTCCCGCTTTTGCGGTGCGGAAGGTTTGAATAACGTCGTAGTGCTGTCTACCCTGCGTGGCGGTGAGTTCAAAGAACACTATGGTGTTGCTATCGCCGATGGCGCGCTGAAAGGCCTGACCGCTCGTGCAGTTGTCGTACTCGATGAAAACGACAACGTGCTGCATAGCGAACTGGTGAGCGAAATCACCACTGAACCAGACTATGACGCTGCGCTGGCTGTTCTGAAATAAGCGACGCTGGCATTACATGAAAAACGGCTGCTTGCGCAGCCGTTTTGTTATTTACTCTTCGTCGTCTCCCGCCGATTTACGCTGGCTGAGTCCATATTCCCGTAGTTTGTTGGCTATCGCCGTATGCGATACCCCTAGCCGCTTCGCCAGTTTGCGTGTGCTTGGATAGGATTGATAAAGGCGGGTCAGTACGGAGCGTTCGAAACGCTTGTTGATATCATCCAGCGAGCCGTCAAGCAGGGTTTCGTCTTGCGGCGCATCAATCGAAAACGCTGGGAGGTCGATGTCCTGCATATACAGCTCGTTCCCTTCCAACTGCGTTAGCGCCCGATAAATGGTATTCCTCAACTGCCGAACGTTCCCCGGCCAGCCGTATTGCGGCAGGAAATGTTCCACATCTGCGGCCAGTTTAGGTCGTGGAATCCCCTGCTCGTCGGCAAAACGCGCGACGAAGAGCTCGGCCAGCGGCATAATGTCCGCCGGACGCTCGCGCAGCGGCGGTAGCATCAGTGTAAGCACATTCAGGCGATAATAAAGATCCTCCCGGAACTCACCGCGCTGTACCAGTTCCAACAGATTTTTCTTGGTCGCGCAAATCACCCGCACGTCGACATGGACTTCGTGATCTTCACCCACGCGGCGGAATGTCCCGTCATTCAGGAAACGCAGTAGCTTAGTCTGCATTTGTGCCGACATTTCACCGACTTCATCTAACAGAACCGAACCGCCGTTAGCCTGTTCAAAAAACCCTTTCTTGCCTTCCTGCGCATTGAGATACGCGCCGGGCGCATGGCCGAACAGTTCACTTTCCATCACGTCATCGGGCAATGCCGCACAGTTCAGCGCCAGGAAAGGATTCTTACCACGCGGCCCACGTAGGTGGCAAGCTCGCGCCAGCATATCTTTGCCTGTCCCCGTGTCGCCCACAATCAGCAGCGGCGCGTCCAGCATTGCCAGTTTGCGTGCCTGTTCCACCACCTGACGCATTTTCGGGCTAACCGCAACGATGTGATCGAATTCATTTTCATCGTTTACGGTGAGATTCTGTAACTGCCACCCCATGCGAGCGGCCGATTTCAACATTACCAGCGCCCCTGCCGTGGTGGCTTTGCGGGCATCATCTTCCAGACGGACAGGCGTCATTTCCAGCAAGAAATCCTGACCGCGAATCACTACGCGCTCAGCGACGACAGCGCTGCTTTTTTCCAGCCAGTTGGCGAAATTGAAACCGGGGATCATGCTGGAAATCGTCAGTTCACTGATGGTCTCAGCCGATTGTTCAAACAGCGCCAGCGCGGCCCGGTTAAACAGCTCCGGCTTCCCTTTCATATCCAGCGAGAATACCGGTTCCGGCATGGATTCCAGCAGCGCATTCAGCGCCCGATGCTCGCGCTCAGACGGCATAAACGCCACGGTACGCACATCGCTAACGCTTTCAATGCAGCGGATTTCCGTCATCAGCAGGCTAAAAGCATCAAAATCGAGCGTGGCAAAATTGAGGTAAATACGGCCAATGGTGGCAATTTCGATGCCGCGTAAATCAATATTGCGTGACGCAAGTAGATCTAACAGTTCACGGACCATACCAATGCGGTCTTCACAAATCACTTCCAGATGCATCAACGGCTACCTTCTTCATTAGAGACACGATATGGCTATTGCTGCTGATAATACCCTTTCGTTTGCATCGGATGAAGTAAGGTGGCAGCAAAAGTTGACACATCTGTACGTTTTTTCCACTCAATAACAAAACGGGATTATGACAGCGGCGTCGTTGCCATCGCCACAAGGGTTCGGATGCCTTCAAAATAGTTACCGAGACGTAAATTCTCATCAAAACTATGCTAATTATTATCGGCATTCACCAGAGGAACGATGACATAAGGCACTTTTAACGCGCAGCCCCTGCTCATCGGTAGCGTCCTGCCCATCATACGATTCTTCTCCGGCGCGGTGCGAATATTCACGTTGGTTGTTGCGATTGACGGAATAGCATTCGAGGCTTCACGATGCTGTCATAACGGTACTAACACGCCTGACAATGAAAAAGATGACGAAAGCGCACACTGCGCCCCTTCGTTCCTCTAACGCCCTTTTTGCAGCGTTTTTTTTACCTGACCAATCAACTCGCGGCGGAAATCACCGAGGCGCGGCTTGTCATCCAGCCACGGCAGCGGGCGGCACAATTCCATCGCTTTAATGCCCAGACGTGCGGTCAGCAGCCCGGCGCCAATGCCCTGTGCGGCACGGGCCGATAGCCGCGCGGCAAGATCCTGCGACATCCAGTCCATGCCAATTTCCCGCACCAGTTCCGATGCCCCGGCAAACGCGATATTGACCAGCACGAGTCGGAACAGGCGAATGCGGCTGAAATAGCCGAGCTCAATGCCGTACAGCGCAGCAATACGATTAATCAGGCGCAGGTTGCGCCAGGCGATAAATGCCATGTCCACTAGCGCCAGAGGACTGACGGCGATCATCAAGGTCGATTCCGCCGCAGAGCGGCTGATTTCACGCCTCGCCTGCGTGTCCAGTACGGGCTGAACCAGACGTGCATAAAGCTCCAGCACTTCACGATCATTGTGGGTTTCATGGAGTGAAGCCTGCCAGCGTTGTATCGCCGGATGGCCGCGATCCAAGCCCGCCAGTCGTGCCAGCTTCTCACAGAATTCACGCCCACGCCCCACACCGTGGCTGTGCAGCAGATCGCGTGCCACATCGCGCTCTTCCGCACGTTCCCGCAGGCGATAGAGCCGTCGCCATTCGATGGCCAGCGAACCGACGCCCGCCGCGACAATCAGGCTACCCGCAGTAATGCCGCCCAGCGCGATCCAATCCTGTTGCACCCAGGCGTTGTGCAGTGACTGCACGCCCTGTGCCAGCGCACTGACGCCAAACAGTCCTATTCCTGCCATCACCATACGTCGCCACAGGCTGCGCTTCGGGCGCAGCGCCGAGCTGACGGCCTCTTCCGCTATGCCTTCTTCCGGCACTTCTTCTTCGCGGCTGAGGGGGGAAAATGGCGTACCGCTCTGCTCATCAAATGCCAATCCGGCGCGCAACTGCGGCTGTGGCTCTTGTGGTGAAACATCGTCGAACGTGACGCGTGGTTTTAATGACTCGCTCATCGCAATTTATCCTTTAGCAGAAAGTCCATGACCGTATCCAAGCGGATGTGCGGCAACGGCGTGTCTACCGTCATTTCTCGCGGACGAAATTGATCGAAATGGAAGCCCTGCGTGTGCCAGAATGTCGCACCCGGCAAACGTGCAGGCACTTCACCGGGGTAGACCGTCAGCGGCTGACCGTCGCTGAGACGATGCCCTTTCAGCGCCGGAATTTTCTGCCCGTGATGATCGACGACCCCACTCTGCGTTGACTGGATTGACGCAATGCCTTCACAACGCATATCAATGCCTTCAAACGCGGCGTTCTGCCATGCCTCGTGCACCAATTGCTGAAGCAAAGACACCAGATTGGCGTGCTGATCGGCGGTAATGTGATCGGCTTTGCTCGCCGCAAACATCAGCTTGTCGATACATGGCGAGAACAAACGGCGGAACAACGTGCGCTTCCCGTAGTGAAAACTTTGCATCAGTTGAGTTAACGCCAGCCGCATGTCGTTAAATGCATGGATACCGCTATTCAGCGGCTGTAAGCAGTCAACCAGCACGATCTGTCGGTCAAACCGCACGAAGTGATCTTTATAAAATCCTTTGACGACTGACTGGCAGTAATAATCAAAACGCTTGCGCAGCATGCCGATATTGGTTTTTTCGTCCGCCTGTGCCAGTTTGGCTTCACCGATCTGATTCACCTGTGGCCAGGGGAAAAATTGCAGCACCGGCGCGCCCGCCAAATCGCCTGGCAGCACAAATCGCCCCGGCTGAATAAAGTGCAGCCCTTCCTGCTTGCAGCGATGCAGATAATCGGTGTAAGCCTGCGCCACCTCGGCGAGCTGGTTTTCATCCGCCGGGGCCAGCGGATCGATTTTCTCACACAGCGCTAGCCAAGGTTTCGCCCACTCAATGCGTCCCCCTTGCAGCAAGCCGCTCATCTGTTGCGACCAGCTCAAATAGGTTTGTTCCAGCAGTGGTAAATCCAGCAACCATTCGCCGGGATAATCGACAATTTCCAGATAAAGCGTCGAGGTGTCTTTAAAGTGGCGCAGTAACGAATCTTTAGAGCGATAGCGTAACGCCAAACGAATCTCACTCACGCCGCGCGTCGGCGTCGGCCAGTCCGGCGGGGAACCATACAGTGCCGCCATGCCTTCATCATAGGCGAAACGCGGCACGCCCAGATCGCGCTGCGGTACACGTTTCACCCCGAGCAAACGTTCTTCGCGCACCGGAGAAAACATCGGCAAATGGGCACCGCTATGGGTGTTCAATAATTGATTAACAAACGCGGTGATAAACGCGGTTTTGCCACTGCGGCTCAACCCAGTGACGGCAAGACGCAGGTGGCGATCCACGCTGCGATTAACCAGTGAGTGAATTTCGTTTTGTAGTCGACTCATTGAATGATCCATCACTCCTGTAGTTGAAAAAATTATGGTTAAAAATGCGAGTAGCTAAAAAAGCGAGCGGTTGAAAAAACTGTAGTTGAAAAAACCTGTAGTTGAAAAAACGTATGGTTGCAAAACGCATTCAGGCTACCGCATTGATCGTGGAAAAAAGCAGTGCAGACATTATCCACTATGAATCTGATGGACAACGCCTGCGGCGGTTATAACCCATGAATGCCACAACCGGTGACACATTACAGGTGACGAAAGCGGTTCTGAACGCCAAACGTATCCGAGGTGACATAGCGCTCAATGTTACGCAGACGCTGTTCGCTGGCCTGCAATGTCGCGTCCGCCTCATTCAGCAGTTGGCTGGGCGTTCGGGTCGTCTTTTCATCCTCAAATTTCATTCCTGCCGGGGCCGGATCGAGCATGAAGGTCAGAATGATATAAGCCACGATGGTGAAAAAGAACAGGCCGAAAAACATCGACAACACCACGATCACCCGCAGGAGCTTCACCGGCACGTCAAAATAACGTGCTAAACCAGCGCAAACCCCTTTCAGCATACCTTCTTCCGGCAAACGGTATAATTTTTTACCTGACCACGTATTTTTCATTACGATTTTCTCCAGTCCGGGTGTTCTGTATCCAGAATGTCTTCTAGCGCCCTGATACGCTCACGCATACGGTTGGACTCTTCCGTTAAACGTGTCAGACGTTGCATATCGTTTTGCCCCAGTTGAGCACTGTTTTTACGCTGACTGTAATGTAGCCAAAGCCATATCGGTGCCACAAACAACATGAAAATGGTCAGCGGAATGGCAAGAAACAACGCACTCATTGTGTCTCCTTAGTTATTATTTACACGCTGGTGGCTGCCGTTTCTAACGACAGCCATCCGATGGTGCCTACGCTTTTATGCTTTATTACTATTACTCTGCTGGCTTAACTTTAGCTTTAAGTGCCGCCAGCTGCGCGCTGATTTCATCATCCGCTTTCAGCTCGGCAAACTGCTGATCCAGCGATTTTTGTTTCCCCAGCCCGTGACTTTCAGCTTCCGCTTCCATCGTATCGATGCGACGTTCAAACTGATCGAAACGTGCCATCGCTTCGTCCAGCTTACCGTTGTCCAACTGGCGGCGCACATCACGCGACGATGCCGCAGCCTGATGACGCAGCGTCAGCGCCTGCTGGCGAGCGCGCGTTTCGCTTAATTTGTTTTCCAGCTCGCTGATTTCACGCTTCATACGCTCCAGCGTTTCATCCACGCTTTCGGCTTCATGCTGCAACACCGCAATCAGGTCGGTCAGTTTTTGCTTCTCAATCAGCGCTGCTCGAGCCAGATCGTCTTTATCTTTACGCAGCGCCAGCTCCGCTTTTTCCTGCCATTGATCTTGCTGACCATGTGCTTGTTCAATACGGCGGGCAATCTGTTTCTTTTCTGCCAACGCCCGCGCCGAGGTTGAACGCACTTCAACCAGCGTATCCTCCATTTCTTGAATCATCAGCCGCACCAATTTCTGCGGATCTTCAGCTTTATCCAGCAATGAATTGATATTGGCGTTCACGATGTCGGCAAAACGAGAAAAAATACCCATAATTACACCCTCTTCATGGTTTCCAGCGTCTGATTACGCCCGATTTATCACCGTGGCTGACCAAGCCAGCCGCGATCTCATTGTAGAGATATCAATAAACATGCCAACTTTTAATTTAATTTAACTAACTGAAATTAAAAGGATAGATAATTTTGACTATTTTTCTCTTTTCGTTAGATTAGTCAAATACACTAACTATTAGTAAAAATAACACGGTGGAACATCATGCTTCAGGAAAAAGAGAACCTGTTGGGCGAAGCCAACAGCTTTTTGGAGGTACTGGAACAGGTATCGCAACTGGCGCAACTGAATAAGCCCGTGCTGGTGATTGGTGAACGTGGCACAGGTAAAGAGCTGATTGCCAGCCGCCTACACTACCTTTCTCCACGTTGGCAAGGGCCGTTCGTTTCTCTCAACTGCGCGGCGCTCAACGAGAATTTGCTTGATTCCGAGCTATTTGGCCATGAAGCCGGTGCCTTTACCGGGGCGCAGAAACGTCATCTGGGACGTTTCGAGCGCGCCGACGGTGGAACGCTGTTTTTGGACGAGCTAGCCACTGCGCCGATGCTGGTGCAGGAAAAATTACTACGGGTGATCGAATACGGCATGCTGGAGCGCGTCGGCGGCAGAGATCAGCTACAGGTTGATGTGCGACTGGTGTGCGCGACCAATGACGATCTGCCAGCGCTTGCCGCCAGCGGTAAATTCCGCGCAGATTTACTCGACAGGTTGGCTTTTGATGTCGTACAGCTCCCGCCGCTGCGCGAGCGCCAGCAAGACATCATGCTGCTGGCCGATCACTTCGCAATTCAGATGTGTCGCGAATTACATCTGCCGCTGTTTCCCGGTTTTACGCCCGCCGCGCGCGACACGCTGCTGAATTACGGTTGGCCGGGCAATATTCGTGAGCTGAAAAACGTGGTTGAACGTTCGGTGTATCGTCATGGCGACAGCGAACAGCCTCTTGATGCCATTATTCTGAATCCCTTCCGCCGCACTCCCGCCGTTCAGGACATTTCCTCACAGGCGACAGCCAGCCGGCCGGATTTACCGCTGGAGATGAAGCCGTGGCTGTTGGAACAAGAGAAAGGCTTGATTGACCGGGCATTGAATCAGGCAAAATTTAACCAGCGTAAAGCCGCCGAACTGCTGGGATTAACCTACCACCAGCTACGTGGACTGTTAAAGAAACACGACATTATGGTGAGTGAATAAAGTCTGGCAAGAAAAGGCGGGCGAATTCACGCCCGCGAAGTAAAGGATTAAAAAGATTAATACGTTAACAGCACACGGTTACGGCTCCACGCCCCATACCAGCGTACCTTTATCGTGTACGGTGATCTTATCCCAGTTAGTGTAGCTCGTGACGTTAGCACCGTATGAATAGTCATTCGTTTCATTCACGTTACTCCAGTCACCGGCGTGGATACGTACCTGTACTTCACCGGTTTCCGCGCCCGGCTGGAGAGAACCGGCTCCGCTACTGAAGGTCACCAGAACGTAGCGGTTAGCCTTATCGGTGCTGGCGGCAGGGGTTCCTGTGCTGGTCACGATGTTTTGTGGACCGACGTTCGCCCAGTCAACAAAGAGGTTCGCGCCAGATTTGCCATCATCATGGAAGTAGTAACGTACTTGCAGATCGCTCAGTTTAATCGGCGTACTTCCAGTATTTTTGATGTTGACGGCCATACGAATCGCATCATCGGAAGGGTTGTTATCCACATTACGATATTGCAGCACGATGTCACCTGTGGTGCCATTGCCCGGATTCGTCGGTTCCGTTGGTGTGGTCGGCGTATCGTCATTGCTTAGATCCGCGCCTGCTCGAATCTGCTCTCTGACAAATTTCCCTGACGTTGACAGATTTTGCTCCGTCCAACCGCCTGATTTGCTCGCCCCCGGTGCCAACGCAGCAGACGCTTCTGATTTATCGGTAAGCGACCAGTTCACCCAACTTACGCCACGGTTGTTCAGGAAATCGATCCACGTCTGCGATTCAGGCAGGAATGGCCCGCCCCCACCGGATGCATCGCTGGTGCCCCACTCACTGACAAAAATCGCAGCACCGCGGCTTTGTGCATAGTCAATGCGATCGCGCAGGAACTGTCCATGCGTACCGGCATAGAAATGCAGCGCGTACATGGTATTGGGATCGGGCAACTGATTATCCGCCGCGTCATGAATATCCTGACTCCAGGTGCCCGTACCGACGATAATGATGTTATCGGGATCTTTACTGCGGATAGTGTCAGTCACTTCCAGCGCATAAGGCCGAATCTGTCCGTTCCATGTCACGCCACCGTTGGGTTCATTGGCGATTTCATAAATCACGTTCGGCGAGTTACCGTACAGCCCCGCCATTTCGGCAAAGAAGGTTTTTGCCTGTGCTTTATAAATATTAGGATCGTTGTCCGATAAGATGTGCCAGTCGATGATGATGTAAACGCCAAGGCTTTGCGCCGCCGCAACGGCCTCTTTTACCTTATTGGCAAGGGAGGGATTGGAAATATAGCCATCCTCCGCCGTATACATGGCGACACGGAATACGTTAATTCCCCAATCGTCACGTAGCCATTTCATCGAGTCTTTGTTTACATAATCACCAAACCACTGCAAACCATGCGAACTCATCCCTCGCAGTTGTACCCTTTTTCCCTGTTCATCCACCAGTCGTCCATTTTCAATGGACAGTTGGCCATGCGTTTCCACCGGCGTGGCGGATAATGCTGAGAAACTGAGTGACATCCCCAGCACCGTTGTTACCACACCTAACGTCAATTTCCTGACGAGTTGATTCCTTCTGATCCACATATTCCTTATCTCCATTGTGAACACCCATGAGCTTGGGTATAGGCATGATAAGGGAGATTTCCGCTTCCGCAAATAATTTAAGAAACGTCCTAATGATATTGATTTTATTAATTATTTACAGAAAAATAGTAAGCATATAATGTTGTTACTCTTGCCAAAGATACGCAGCTCGTTTTCGTCATCCTTCGTTGCCTCATATCCGAATCTGAATAAAGCACCACCACCGCAGAAGTCATCTTATTTATGCGGATAGTGGACTTGTGCAGGTAGAGACGCCAACCGGACAATGGTTGGGAACAAAAAAAAAGCCAGCACGTAGGCTGGCTAAAATAATACTGGAAGCAATGTGAGCAATGTCGTGCTCTCCTTCAGTGTCTGCGAGAAGCCACTGCTGAAGTGCGAAAATGATGATAATAGTTATCAGTATCATCTGTAAAGCACTTTGTTGAGAATTTTTCTCATCTCCATACTGACTATAGGGTTCCTGCCGACGCTATCACGGCCAATAGCACGCTAACGTTTTTCAGGATTAAACAGTCTGTGGCTGTAAAAATCCGGAATCGCCTCCATAAGACGTAGCTGACTTAACGCCGGATGTAACGGATTAATCAGCGCATTGCGCATGCTGCCAAATGGCTTAACCGTACTGGTCGGCACCCAAATTATCAGCGATTTACCCGCGTTCAGGCAGCGTGATCCCAACGCCTGCACGTCCGGCATAAACGGATAGCGATGCCAGTCCTCAGGCAGCATGTCCAGCGTAATGGATTCTTGCGGAACATCGTCCGGCAGTTCATACACACCCAGACGATAGCTAGCAGGTAGCAACTGCGGCGAAGGCAGATAATTGCCCATTTCCAGCATCGCGACAGCGGGCGTTTCACTGAAATACAGCACCGGCGTATTGGGCTGATTGAAACGTGCGCCGTGCAGGAAACTCACGCCCGTCCGTCCTGAAAAGGCTTCCAGCCAGACCGCTTTAGTAATGCGGTAAAGCCTCATATGAATTCGCCGTATTCGATCCGGCTCAGTGCGTTATCGACCAACTGACGCCCTTTGTGCGTGTCCAGCATGTCCGCCGGCGTTTTTCCGCCAAAGGCCGGAATACTGCTTTCCATCCACAGCAGTGCCTTTGTTTCATCTTCAAACGTCGTCATGGCTTTCAGCCACAGTCGAAACGTCTCCAGCGCGGCCTCTCCCTGCTCCAGCGTTAAATGCTTACGGCGGAACAAACGGGAGATATTAGAGGGATCGACGGACAGCGCCGAACCAATCAGCTTGCGGCTTAGCCCGCTGGCATCCGTCCCACGTTTCAACATCGCCCCGGAAATCCCGCCGCGTACGACATTCACGAACATCAACGGGTCATGAAACACGCCGTCAGGCAGTTCAGCTTCACGAGCAAAGTTTTCAACTTTCAGACTGATTTCAGCATTCATGGTTTTTTCCTCGTCATTATGACTTAACTATAGCATTCATTATGACGTTTTCAATCGTTCATCTGGTCCCTTACGCGGTTGGAAAGTCGCCAGACGCGCATAACAAGAGTGGGGAGGATGCCAAGAGTGCGATACACTCTGTCTATAACCGTATTGACTGAAAAATCCCGTATGTTCGGAAAAACCTGTTTCGCACTGGCATTTACCTGGCTGACTTTGCCTGCACTGGCCGCATCGCCGTCCGTGCCAACGTCACCTGCTCCGCTGGAAAGCATTCACCAGAGCGGTTTTGTCTATTGCGTCAATGATGTCCTGAACACATTTAATCCGCAGATGGCACGCAGCGGCGTGACGATTGATACGCTGGCGGCGCAGCTTTACGATCGTCTGCTGGATGTTGACCCCTATACCTATCGTCTGATGCCAGAGCTGGCGCAGCGCTGGGAGGTACTGGACAACGGCTCGACATACCGTTTTTACCTACGCCGCGATGTGCCATTTCAGCACACCGCCTGGTTCAGCCCCACTCGCAATATGAACGCCGATGATGTGATATTCAGCTTCCAGCGCATGCTGGACGAAAAGCACCCGTATCATGATGTTAACGGCGGCGAATACCCCTATTTCGACAGCCTGCAATTCGCCGATTCGGTGCAAAATATTCGCAAAATAGGCGAGTATAGCGTTGAGATCCGCCTCAACAGCCCGGATGCGTCTTTCCTCTGGCATCTGGCCACGCACTACGCGCCGATTCTGTCCGCGGAATACGCGGAACATCTGGCAAAAGAGGACAAAAAGGAGCGACTGGATCGCGAACCGGTTGGCACCGGCCCTTATCTGCTCAATGAATACCGCAACGGGCAATATATCCGACTGACGCGTAACGGCGATTATTGGCGCGGTTTGCCACGTATGCAGCAGGTGGTTGTCGATCTCGGTTCCGGCGGTACGGGCCGCTTATCCAAGCTGCTGACGGGCGAATGTGATGTGCTCGCCTATCCGGCGGCCAGCCAGTTGACGATTCTGCGTAACGATCCCCGTCTGCGTCTGTCGCTGCGCCCTGGCATGAACGTTGCCTATTTGGCCTTAAACGTGCGTAAACCACCGCTGGACGATCGCCGCGTGCGGGAAGCCATCGCGCTGGCGATCAATAACGACAGGCTGATGCAGTCAATCTATTACGGTACAGCGGAAACCGCGGCGTCAATTCTTCCCCGCGCGTCATGGGCGTACGACAATGAGTCGCAGGTAACCGAATACAACCCGCAGAAAGCGCGGCAAATCTTACAAGATTTGGGGCTGACTAACTTCAATCTGCACCTGTGGGTGCCCAGCGCCTCGCAATCCTATAACCCTAGCCCGCTGAAAACGGCTGAGCTGATACAAGCCGATCTGGCGCAAATTGGCGTTACCGTGACCATCGTTCCGGTGGAGGGCCGCTTTCAGGAAGCGCGACTGATGGAACTCAGCCACGATTTAACGCTGGCAGGCTGGGCAACGGACAGTAACGACCCAGACAGCTTTTTCCGACCGCTGTTAAGCTGCGCGGCGATTCGTTCCCAGAGTAACTACGCACACTGGTGCGATCCTACTTTTGATGAAGTGCTGCAAAACGCACTCTCGTCACAACAGCTCTCTAAACGGATTGACTATTATCAGCAGGCACAGCGTATTCTGGCAGAACAGTTACCCGTTCTGCCGCTGGCATCGTCATTACGACTGCTGGCCTACCGCTATGATATGAAAGGGCTGGTATTAAGCCCCTTCGGCAATGCCTCGTTCGCGGGTGTCTTCCGCGAGGATCAACAGGCGCAGCAGAAACCCTCTGCATCGGAAACCGTGGAGGAAGCACAGCCGTGATTATTTTTACCTTGCGACGTCTGGTGTTACTAATGGTGACACTGTCACTACTGACGCTGGTGGGCTTTAGCCTCAGTTACTACACGCCTAACGCCCCGCTCAACGGCGCGGCGCTGTTTGATGCCTATCACTTTTATCTCACCAGCCTGCTTCAGGGAGATTTCGGCCGTTCCAGCATTAACGGACAGGCCATCAGCGAATTGCTGAAAGAAGTGTTCCCGGCCACGATCGAGCTTTGTCTGCTGGCGTTTGCGCTCTCGCTGCTGGTTGGAATTCCGCTGGGCATTACCGCTGGTGTGATGCGGAACCGCGGCGCAGACATTGTGATCAGCACGCTGGCGCTCATTGGTTTTTCCCTGCCCGTGTTCTGGCTGGCGCTGCTGCTGACGCTCTTCTTCTCGCTGCACCTCGGCTGGCTACCGGTTTCAGGCCGTTTCGACCTGCTCTATCAGGTGAAAACCGTGACCGGATTTGCCTTGATTGACGCCTGGCTGTCAGATTCACCCCATCGTGGTGAAATGATCCTCAGCGCCATCCGACACTTGATTCTGCCGATCACCGTGCTGGCCGTTGGGCCGACGACCGAAGTGATCCGCCTGATGCGCGTCAGCACCACGGAAATTATCAGCAAAAACTACATTAAAGCGGCGGCAACTCGCGGACTGTCGCGCTTTACGATCATTCGCCGCCATCTGATTCACAATGCGCTGCCACCGATTATTCCCAAACTGGGGTTACAATTTTCCACGATGCTGACACTGACGATGATTACCGAAGTGGTCTTTAACTGGCCGGGCATTGGCCGCTGGCTGGTTACCGCTATTCGCCAGCAGGATTTCGCCGCGATTTCTGCGGGCGTAATGGTAGTCGGCGCAATGGTCATCACGGTCAACATCCTGTCCGATATTTGGGGTGCTATGGCAAATCCCTTGAAACACAAGGAATGGTATGCCCTTCGATAACGTTTATAGCGAAAAACGGCTGCCTAGCCGACTGGGCGATACCTGGCGGGCATTCCATCAGGATATGCTGGCGATGATTGGGCTGTACGGCTTTCTGATCCTGATCGGCCTGTGCCTGTTCGGCAAGTTTCTTGCGCCTTATGAAGTTGATCAGCAATTTTTGGGCTATCAGCTGTTGCCCCCGTCTTGGTCTCACTACGGTGAGGTGTCATTCTTTCTCGGCACCGACGATTTGGGGCGCGATCAGCTAAGCCGTCTGCTGAGCGGTGCAGCGCCGACCGTCGGTGCATCACTCATCGTCACCTATGCGGCCGCGCTATGCGGCATCATCCTGGGCGTATTTGCTGGCGTCACCCGCGGGCTGCGCTCCGCGATGCTCAACCACATTCTCGATACGCTGCTGTCGATTCCCTCGCTGCTGCTGGCGATCGTGGTGATTGCCTTTATCGGCCCCAAGCTCGAACATGCGATGCTCGCCGTTTGGCTGGCGCTGCTGCCGCGCATGGTACGTACCATCTACAGCGCCGTACACGCTGAAATGGATAAAGAGTACGTGATCGCCGCCCGCCTTGACGGCGCTTCCACGTTTTATCTGGTGTGGTATGTCGTGCTACCCAACATCGCCGCGCTGCTGGTTTCTGAGTTTACCCGCGCCTTGTCGGTCGCCATTCTGGATATCGCCGCGCTGGGCTTTCTTGATTTGGGAGCCCAGTTGCCGACAACCGAGTGGGGCGCACTGCTTGGCAACTCGCTGGAGCTGGTTTATGCCGCCCCGTGGACCGTGATGCTGCCCGGCGCGGCTATCGCGCTGAGCGTATTAATCGTCAACCTGCTGGGCGACGGCATCCGCCGCGCGCTCGTCGCGGAAACGGAATAAGAGGCGACGACTCCCTATGCCATTACTTGATATCCGTAACCTCACGATTGAATTTCTAACCGCCGACGGCGCGGTAAAAGCCGTCGACCGCGTCAGCATGACACTGAGCGAAGGAGAGATTCGCGGGCTGGTGGGCGAATCGGGCTCAGGTAAAAGCCTGATCGCCAAAGCTATCTGTGGGATCACCAAAGAGAACTGGCGTGTGACCGCCGACCGCTTCCGCTTCGATGACATCGACCTGCTGCAATTGTCTCCGCGAGAGCGGCGTAAGCTGGTCGGCCACAACGTCTCCATGATTTTTCAGGAACCGCAATCCTGTCTCGATCCATCTGAGAGTATCGGTAGGCAACTGGTGCAGGCGATTCCCGGCTGGACGTTCAAAGGCCGCTGGTGGCAGCGGTTGAACTGGCGTAAACGCCGTGCTATCGAACTGCTGCACCGCGTCGGGATTAAAGATCATAAAGATATTATGGGCAGCTATCCCTATGAACTGAGCGACGGCGAGTGCCAGAAAGTGATGATTGCTATCGCGCTGGCGAATCAGCCACGCCTACTGATTGCCGATGAGCCAACCAACGCGATGGAATCCATCACACAGGCTCAGATTTTCCGCCTGCTGTCGCGCCTGAACCAAAACAATAACACCACGATTCTGCTCATCAGCCATGACCTGCAAACCATGAGTAAATGGGCAGACCGGATCAACGTGCTCTATTGCGGGCAAACAGTAGAAAGTGCCACCCGTGAAGATTTGATCACCGCGCCGCACCATCCCTACACACAGGCGCTGATTCGTGCGATGCCCGATTTCGGACGTTCGCTGCCGCACAAAAGTCGGCTGAACACGCTGACCGGCGCGATTCCATCATTAGAACATCTGCCTATTGGCTGCCGACTTGGCCCGCGCTGCCCTTACTCACAAAAACAATGTATGCAAACGCCGCCATTGCTTTCCGTTAAGAACCACTTATATGCCTGCCACTTTCCGCTCAACATGGAGGAGCCGTGATGGTTGACATGCTGCTTGAAGCCCGCAACCTGACCAAGACGTTCCGCTATCGGACCGGGCTGTTCCGCCGTCAGCATGTTGAGGCGGTGAAATCCGTCAGCTTTACACTGCGTGAACGACAAACGCTCGCCATCATCGGCGAGAACGGTTCAGGGAAATCGACGCTGGCTAAAATGCTCTCGGGCATGATCGCCCCGACGTCCGGCGAGTTGGTGATTGACGACCATCCACTGCATTATGGCGATTACCGCTATCGTAGTCAGCGCATCCGCATGATCTTTCAGGATGCAAGTAATGCGCTCAATCCGCGCCAGCGTATCGGGCAGTTGCTAGATGTCCCGCTGCGGCTAAATACCGACCTCAACGCCGAAGCGCGTGAAAAAGCGATTAATCAGGTCTTGCATCAGGTTGGGTTACGTCCAGACCACGCCTATTACTACCCGCATGCGCTCGCGCCGGGGCAAAAACAGCGCGTCGGTCTGGCTCGCGCGCTGATTCTGCAACCGAAGGTGATTGTTGCCGATGAGGCGCTAGCGTCGCTGGATATGTCTATGCGGTCACAGATTATTAATTTGATGCTGGAGTTACAGGAAAAGCACGGTATCTCTTATATTTACGTAACGCAGCATCTGGGCATGATGAAGCACATCAGCGACCAGATTCTGGTGATGCAGGCTGGCGAAGTGGTCGAACGCGGCAGTACCGCCGATGTATTGTCCGCCCCGCTACATGACCTGACGAAACGTTTAATTGCCAGCCACTTCGGCGAAGCGCTCAGCGCCGACGCCTGGCGACGCGACGGCGCACAACGTTAATCTCCGCGCGCGACGACGGCATTCCCTCTGACCACAGGATGGTGGAAAAGAGAGGATACTGCTCGGAGTACCGCTACCGTCCCCAACATGGTAGAATCGCGCGGTTTATTCATCTCGGTCGTCACTTGCCGCGTACGTTTACAGGCACGTTGATGTTTACATGCACAAAAGTGGCGATCGCAGCAACAATGATCACAAGGATTACTGCTATGGGTTTTCTTACCGGTAAGCGCATTCTGGTAACAGGTGTTGCCAGCAACCGTTCTATTGCCTACGGTATTGCACAAGCAATGCAGCGTGAAGGTGCCGAACTGGCCTTCACTTATCAGAACGACAAATTAAAATCACGCGTTGAAGGCTTTGCCAGCGAACTGGGTTCCAGCATCGTTCTGCCGTGTGATGTCGCTGAAGATGCCAGCATCGAAGCACTGTTTACCGAACTGGCTAACGTATGGCCGACCTTTGATGGCTTCGTGCACTCGATCGCTTACGCACCGGGCGACCAGTTGGACGGTGACTACGTTGATGCCGTTACCCGTGAAGGCTTCAATATCGCTCACGATATCAGCTCTTACAGCTTTGTTGCGATGGCGAAAGCCTGCCGTAACATGCTCAATCCGAACGCTGCGCTAGTTACCCTGTCCTACCTGGGTGCTGAGCGTGCCATCCCGAACTACAACGTGATGGGTCTGGCAAAAGCCTCTCTGGAAGCGAACGTACGTTACATGGCAAACGCGATGGGTGCTCAGGGTGTGCGCGTTAACGCTATCTCTGCGGGCCCGATTCGTACACTGGCTGCTTCGGGTATCAAAGACTTCAAGAAAATGCTGTCGCATTGCGAAGCCGTTACGCCAATTCGCCGCGTCGTTACCATTGAAGACGTGGGCAACTCTGCTGCGTTCCTGTGTTCCGATCTGGCTGCCGGTATCTCCGGTGAAGTCCTGCACGTTGACGGCGGCTTCAGCATCGCCGCGATGAACGAGTTGGAACTGAAATAAGTGCCGTTGTAAACGTTTTTTTGCCAAAAATGCGCGCTTAAACTAAGGGTAAGGGCGCATTTTTATTTCCTCATATTCCCAAAAGAAGAGTGGATCATCAGTAAACGCCTCCTTAATATAAAACTCAAGAATTTATTTAAATTGAATTAATTCCCCCACAAATAATATGCACGAATAGAAAATCGCTTAAGAATAATAAACCACCACGAATCCAGTAATGCATAAAAAATAACACCATACTTTAATAGAATGGTTTTTTATATTGTTTTATCACTTATCAAAAAAATATCACACCAATAAAAACCCTTGAATAACAATCAATTGATTAATTAACTAAAAATTTATTAAAAATAAAACCCGTAAAATCAAGGAAATGAAAATTATAGTCAAAAAATCAATTAGATCACAAAAAAACAAATTATCATTTATTATTTATCTGCGTACTCGTCGCGCTGTGTTTTATCGTAGAAAGAACGTTCACACACTAATTATTTGATGCTAATCCAAATAATCCATTTACTATGTATTTTTTAATCGAGGTTATTATGAGTAGCAATGATATAGCTAACTTAAGGTCCAGTAACAATATTATCAATATTATTGTCGTTATTGACACGGATAGTATTATTCGTGATTTTACAGGTAAAAACCCGAGTCAGGACGCCAATAAACCTACAGGTATTTCACACCAATATTCTTATATGGTGGTCTCCTCAGCTTCTGCTCTCAAAGGGCAAGCATCCGCCGATCTCAACATAAAAGCCAATGTGGGCGATGTGATTCGCTGGACCGGAACATCAGAATATGCAAATTTTGATTCCAGCGTGTTGATTTATAGCTTACCCAAGTTCGGTGGTGTAGATGTATTTACGGGTACAACGTTTAAAATGTATACGAAGACATCCATGTTACCGACACAAAATGGTCCTTTCCCAGTAACATATACAGACCAATCATATTGGTTTATTCAGGCCGATATTAGTCAGAAAGGGACTGAAAACTATCAAATCCAATTCGGATTATACTATCGTCCAGATGGTGGGGAACAAAAACTCTTTGGTTATTTCCAATGGGATCCAACTATTACCGTATCTAATTAAATAAAAAATCACTATTAATTATTACACATAAAGCCAAATAAATGGCTAGTCATGTATCTAGTCATTTATTTGTGTTTTTTAGTAACCATTAATGCTGAGTCACTGAATAATCCTTATCCAGCAAGTCAAACGTATGATGTCGCTGAGAAGAAAAGATAATCTCTCGTGCTTTTGTCACAAAAATAGCTTCTATGTCCGGCCGGTTTTGTAGAAAGTGAATGCCGGCGCTCACGCCCATGCCATAAAGCAGCGTGGTATGGATATCACCGTCGAGAGAGTCGTTCGAGATCACCGTTACACTGTGCAGTTCATTATCCAGCGGATAACCCGTCCGGGGATCGAGAATATGGTGATAAATGCGGTCGTCGACGGTAAAAAAGCGTTCGTAAACGCCGGATGTCACTACCGATTTGTTCTTCACCTTAATGATGCCAAGCAAGCTATCGCGATCCGCAAAAGGCCTCTGCAACCCAACGCTCCACAGCCCTTGCTCATCCGTCAGCGCGCTGCCGATAGCCAGCACATTCCCCCCCAAATTGATCAACGCATCCTGAATCGCATGTTGATGCAGGACATCCCGGACGATATCCGCAATATAACCTTTCGCAATCCCGCCCAGATCGATCTCCATTCCCTCGCTTTCCAGCAACACAGCGCAGTCCTGCTCTCTGAGAATAATGCGTTCGGGATGCGTTAATGCCAGCGACCGTTGTATCGATTCACTATCAGGCACCGTGCTGCCGCTAAAACCGATTTTCCATAATTTGACGACAGGGCCAATCGCTACATTAAAACAGCTATTTTCAATCAAACTCACCGCCTTAGCGCGCTTAATCAGCGTAAAGACAACCGGACTGACCGGCACATACGCCTTACCTGCCGCGTGATTGATACTCATCACTTCCGACTGCGCTCGGTTAACGGTTAGCACGTCCTCAAGCTGCTTGATGCGCAGGAAAACCTGCCTGACGGCCGTTTCATCATGAACAAACAGTTTGAGCAGAATGGGGCTGCCCATCAGATTAACGGAATAAACATACGCGTTATCGACAGAAGGCATACGGTAGTTCCCATGAACGGATGGCGATAATACAGAGAGGAAACGGTTGGAAAATCACGAGCGTCCTTTCAGACGCCCGCCATTAGCACGACTATTTTATGGCTGACTCTTATGCCCTTATTCTTCTACCCGTATCGGCTGATTTTCAGCCGTTCTCACCTCAGCTTTCGCAAACCTTGGCTTACGCGCCTTCGCCGGAAAAGCCCCGGCACAACGCGGCACCCGCGCATAGGCTGCCGCCTGAATGCCCGCCTGAATACCGAAGATAATGATATCCGCCACCGCATTACCGCCAATGCGGTTCGCGCCATGAATACCGCCCACCACTTCTCCTGCGGCATACGCCCCGGAGATCGTCTCTTTATAGCGGTTCAGCACTTCCGCTTTCTCATTGATGGTGATGCCACCCATTGTGTGGTGTACGCCTGGCGCCACCTTAATGGCGTAGTAAGGCGCCTGATTCAGCGGATCGCGCATTCCCGTAGTACGGCCAAAATCTTCATCGTGTTTATCGGCAATAAAGGTATTGTAGCGTCCCAGCGTGGCGTGCAGCGCAGCCGACGGCATATTGAGCTTGTCGGCCAGTTCCACGATGCTGCCCGCACTGACAGTCAATCCTTGCGCGACATACTCTTCAACCGCCCGATTACGGTCTCTCACCTGTTCGTCGAACAGAATGTACGCATAGCCTTCAGGCAGATTCACGATAGCTGACGAGACGTTATCGCGTGTTTCCATCTCATTAAAGAAACGTTCCCCGCGCTGTGACACCAGAATGGCTCCGCCGCCGCGAATGGATTCGGAGATCAGATAAGACGTCGTCTGTTCAACCGTCGGATGGGTCTGAATTTCGCCCATGTCCACTGTATCCGCACCAATCTGTTCCAGCAAATGAATCCCGCCGCCCGTCGCCCCTTTGTGGTTGGTGGTGACGAAGCCTTTCAGGTCTGGGCGGTATGACACCACCATCGCCTGATTGGCACTAAATCCCCCCGTGGCGACAATCACCGCTTTGGTCGCAATCAGGTTCTCTTCCTGTTCATCGTTGACGATCCGAACAGCGGTGACTTTACCCTTCTCCTGCAAAATTTCCGTCACCGCCGTTTCCAGCAGTACCTCAATATTGTATTTATTGAGATTTTTAATCAACCCGCTGACCAGATAGCCACCTACCGCCGCGCCGTTGGCTGGCCGATGCGTTCTGTCCACGCTCATGCCGCCCGTGGTGGTGATATCGCTGAGCTCAATATCGTGCTGTGCCAGCCAGTTAATCGCGTCTGACGCATGATCGACAAAATACTTCACCAGCGCGGGATTGTTCTTCTGTTTGCCGCTTTTCAACGTTTCGTCATAGAACAGCGCTTGGCTGTCTTCGATGCCTTTATTTTGCTGGAAGACTGTGCCCGCCGCGTTCATACCGGCAGAGGCCTTGATGGTATTGCCGCCGATGACTGGCATCTTTTCAATCACAATAACACGCGCGCCCTCTTCGCTGGCCTGAATCGCCGCCGACAGCCCGGCACCACCGCTACCAATGACCACCACATCCGCTTCGCGGCGTGCGTCAGGGTTACCGCCATCGGCAATAATCGCGTCTTTGCTGGATTTCACCATCGCCTTAGTGACAGCCTTTTTAATCGCTTCACTTTGCGCCGTTGCCCCCGTTACGGCATCAACGTGTGGGCTGTTGGTATCCAGGATACGTTCGCGGATAATGTCAAAACTGATTTTCAGTGAATCATCAATCTCACTATTCCCCAGCGCGATATCGGCGACCCGATTCTGTTCAAAATGAACATGAATGCTCAGCTCACCACTTTCATCCTGAACACGTTCCTGATAAACCCCGGATTTAAATTTTTTGCCGCTTAAATTCACGTCCCGAATCATGGCTTCAACCAATGAAAAACGCCACAGCGGCTCAGGAATCATTAATGCTTCACGTTTATCGCTGGCAATATAAAGTTCGAGTTTTTCCTGCTCGGCAATACGATCGGTCCAGTCGGGATAAGCAATACAGGCTCTGCCAACAGCAATCAGATCATAACCCTTTTCCAGTGCCGCGTCGGCGTCTGCCTGATTGACAATATCCCCGACGCCAATAACCGGAATCGCCGCTAATGTGGCGGAACGGCGGGCAACATATTTCTTAATCAGCGGCGTCGGGTCATTGGTTTCGACAATAGACGAGCGCAAAGTATTTCCCATAGAGAAGTGAACGTAATCCAGCCCACGTGCCGCTAATTTTTCCAACAGATAGAGTGAATCGTCAAAATGAATACCCGGTTCTTCGATTTCCTCCGGCGAAAAACGATAACCGATAATAAATGAAGGATCGGCGTATTTATCCGCAACCTCATGGGTGATATTCAGCACCGCCAGCGGAAATGCCGCACGGTTGTCACGGCTACCGCCCCATTTATCTGTGCGCCGATTAGAGTGAGGAGAATAAAACTGTTGGATCAGGTAGGTGTTCGCGCCATGAATTTCCACCCCATCGAAACCCGCCTGAATCGCACGATGGACGGCATCACCAAACTTGCCAATCATGGCTTCAACCTCGTCGCCCGATAAGGCAACCGGAACGATAGCACCCGCGCGCGGCGCGGCAATGGCACTCGGAGCAACCGGCGTCGCGCCACCGATAAAACGCGGTTCGACCATACGGCCGCCGTGATAAATTTGCAAAATCGCCGTCGAGCCTTTTTCTTTAATCGCTGTCGCGATTTTGGCCAGTCCGGCAATTTTGTCGTCGTTGTCTATCCCTATCGCACCGGGAAAAGCCAGCCCTTTGTCATCAATAAAACAGCATTCCACAATCACGGTGCCAATGCTGCCAGCTCTGGCCTGATAATACTCCACCAGCTCTTTGGTCACGCTGCCATCGTAAAACCCACTACAAGTGGTCATGGGAGCCATCAATACCCGGTTTTTCAGCGTTGCGCCGTTGGGGAGTGTAAAAGCGGCAAATAAATCATGGTGATTATTCTTCATAGTGAATACTCCACTTAAAATAAAAATCTTGTTCGAAAAGAAAAAAAATCAGCCATGCTTTTTTAATCATTAATTCTTTTGATTGATAATTTTCGAACTTATTACTTACCAAGTATCTATTTTTTTAAACGTTATAAAACGTTTTTTTACTATTTAAACTATTTTTTAGTTCCGCTTTTATTAGGGTATTAGCACAACTCTTTTTTATATTTAATATTCCATTTACCTCGTTAACATTTATTTATCCTGGCAATAACCAATCGGATATTATTGATGTTCTGCATAACAAAAAAACGCCCCGGCAATAATAAAAACCGAGGCGCAATAACGTCGGGATAGCGAGAGTGACTGGCCGACTATACGCCAGCCAATCAGTGGTGCTACAGGACAAAAGCCTTTACGACTGAGCTTGCAACCACTGCTGTGCCGCATCAAAGAAGTTCTGCGCCAACGGCGTCGCTTTGCCTGCCTGTGCAACAACGACAGCCGCACGGCGGCGCATCGGCGGAAATTGCAGCGGCCGCAGCGCTAACGCGGGCGTCATTTCCGGGATGAGGCTGCCGTGGGGCACAATGCCGCACCCAAGCCCGACATAAACGCTTTGGATCAGTTGCAGGATGGAAGCGCTTTCCACTTTGACGCACGGCGAGACACTCATTTCACGGAAATGACTATCCAGATAGCGACGGAAATAGCGGCTGGCCTCCGCCAGACAGAGCGGAACGTCGGAAAGCGCGGCGAGAGGCAGCGGCATTTCCCCGACTAACTGCGGGAAATGGTGAGGATGGAACAACAGATCAATGCCCTGCTCCGTCAACGGCGACGCCTGAAAGTGCAGTTCCTGTAGCGTCGAAAATTCAAAAAAGCCGATGCCGACATCCACCGAATGCGCATTCAGCGCTTCCAGCAGTTGATCCGCACTGAATAACGAGATCTGAAAATCCAACTGCGGGTAAACCTCGTTTACCGCCGCCAGCAGGCTCGACAGCGCAATACTGCTTTGCGGCACCGCACCGATGCGCAGCACGCCGCTGACGCCGCGCTTCAACGACGCGACTTCCAGCTTCAGCCCTTGATAGACCGAGACGATCTCCCGAGCCCAGGCCAGTACGCGCTCGCCTTCGGCCGTAAAGCCTTCAAAATTGTTACCCCGGTTGATTAGCGGCAGATCCAGCTCTCGCTCCAGATTTTTCAACCGCATGGAGAGCGTTGGTTGACTGACAAAACTGGCTTCCGCGGCCCGGCCAAAATGGCGCTCTTTCTCCAGATTGCACAAGTATTGCAGTTGCTTGATATCCATCGTCAGACTCTGTAGTGGGTAAGCGATAAGTATACCATCGATAAATGTCCTCTATCCCACCATAGCCGCATTTGATTAGACGGGATCGCCGACCGCACCTAAACTTCCCTCAAGAGCAAATATTTAAAATTTTGTTCACATAAAAAAAACAAACCCTAAATAATTCGAGTTTCAGGCTGGCAGCAACGCAGCGAGTCCCCAGTAGCTTACTCAAGTAAGTGACTGGGGTGAGCGACAAATATGCCAGAGGCAGATTTGAACGCTGCTTGCAGCGGCCCCAACGGGGCGAGGTACACGTTAGTGTGCCGAGTAACGCAGCCAACACACCTGCGGCTTGAAGTATGACGGGTTTATTCACCTGCGGAACATGTCATGAAATTCAAACCATCCATCAAGCCATACCGCAACGCGGCTGGCGGCTGGGGCTCCTTGGAAGCCACCACGCGTTTTGTTCTCGACAGCAAGCAAGCGCTGAAAAATATCCGAAATTTGTTGCGGGTCAATAAATCGAAAGGTTTTGACTGCCCCGGCTGCGCCTGGGGTGATGACAACAGCAGCACATTCAGTTTCTGTGAAAATGGCGCGAAAGCGGTAAGTTGGGAAGCGACACGCAAAGCGGTCGGTCTGGATTTCTTCGCCGCCCACAGCGTCACAACGCTACGCCAGCAAAGCGACTATTTCCTTGAATATCAGGGGCGCTTAACCCATCCGATGCGCTATGACCGCGCCAGTGACCGCTATGTTCCCATCGACTGGGATGCGGCGTTTGCGCTGATCGCTCACCACATCAATAATATGTCTCACCCCAATCAGGCGGAGCTTTACACATCTGGTCGTGCCAGTAATGAAGCCTCTTATCTGTATCAACTTTTTGGCCGCATGCTGGGCACTAACAATTTTCCTGACTGCTCGAATATGTGCCATGAGGCCAGCGGTATTGGTCTGAAGCAAAGTATCGGCGTGGGCAAAGGCACTATCCGGCTGGACGATTTCGAGCACGCTGACGCTATTTTCGTCTTCGGTCAGAACCCCGGGACCAACCACCCACGCATGCTGCACAGCCTACGCCATGCCGCCGAGCGCGGTGCGCACATCGTTTCATTTAATACACTACGCGAGCGCGGTCTGGAACGTTTTGCCAATCCTCAGAATCCGCTGGAACTGCTCACGCCGCTGTCCGGTACCATCAGCGAAACCTACTTGCAACCCAATCTGGGCGGCGATATGGCCGCCGTGCGCGGCATGGTAAAAGCGCTGCTGGAAACACATCGCCAGCGTTTGTCTGTCGGGGAAGCGGGATTATTCGATCAGGAATTCCTGTCCACGCACACCCAACAGGTGGATGAGTATCTGGCCGTTGTCGATGCGACAAGCTGGCAGAAAATCGAACAACAGTCCGGCCTGAACGAAGCGCAACTGCGTTATGTCGCGGCGATTTATCAGCAGTCGCCGCGGGTCATTTGCACCTGGGCGATGGGAATTACTCAGCATAAGCACTCCGTCGCCACCGTGCGGGAGATCGTGAATCTGCAACTGCTGTTCGGGCAGTTGGGGAAACCGGGTGCCGGGCTGTGTCCGGTGCGCGGGCATAGTAATGTGCAGGGCAACCGCACCATGGGGATCGATGAAAAGCCGACTGCGGCATTTCTCGACCGTCTGGCGACGCATTATGATTTCACACCGCCTTACGCCGCCGGCCACAACACAGTAGAAGCGCTGGAAGCCATGTTACGCGATGAGATCAAAGTGCTCATCGCGCTGGGCGGTAACCTCGCCGCTGCCGCACCGGATTCGGCGCGTACCGAAGAGGCGCTCAGCCGCTGCGATCTGACCGTGCATATCAGCACCAAACTCAACCGCAGTCATCTGATTACCGGCAAAGTCGATGCATTGATTCTGCCGACGCTTGGCCGTACCGATCTCGACATGCAGACCAGCGGCCCGCAGTTTATTACCGTCGAAGACTCCTTCAGCATGGTGCATGCGTCACAAGGCGTCGGGCAGCCGCTTTCGCCATTGCAGCGCTCGGAAACGGCGATTGTCGCCGGCATTGCTAATGCGGTTCTTGGCCATGAGAAGCTCGATTGGCTGGGGCTGGCAGATGATTATTCACGCATCCGCGATCATATCGCCGCGACGATTCCCGGTTTTACCGATTTCAATGCCAACTGCGACCTGCCGGGCGGATTCTATCTCGGTAATGCCGCCGCCGAGCTGCACTTCAATACCCTCAACGGGAAAGCGCAATTCAGCCATGCCGCGCTGCCCGATACGCTGTTCCCACAGCTACAAGGCAGCGACGTGCCTTTTACCCTGCAAACCCTGCGTTCACACGACCAGTACAACACCACCATTTATGGACTGGACGATCGCTATCGCGGCGTGTATGGGCAACGGGAAGTGCTGTTCATGCACCCGGATGACATCAGCGCACTGGGGCTGGAAGATGGCGATCGGGTTGATATCGAAACGTTATGGAATGACGGCATCACCCGCATCGTCAACGGTTTCAAACTGGTGAGTTACGCCATTCCGCGCGGCAATCTGGCAGCCTATTACCCGGAAACCAACCCGCTGGTGCCACTGTCCAGTTTCGGGGATGAAACGCACACGCCAACCTCTAAATCGGTGCCGGTTCGCGTTCGGCGCAGTACGCAAGAGGAATCTCTGCTGCGTATCGCCTAAGAACCTGTCTACCAGACGTAGACTGCCTGCCGTGTCGAGAAATAAATAACGTACACGGCAGGTAACCCACTAAAAATCAGCGTTCACTTTACTCGCATTGATGCGTGCTCCTGCTGCCGTTTTGCGCTCACATCTTCCCCCGATTATTCTTGCCGCCAGCACCCGATTCGAGTAAAACTGTGAACCGCTAATTGAGCCATTCACAACCGTATTTCTGGACGCTATGTTTCAAGATAATCCGCTGCTTGCACAGCTAAAACAGCAACTTCACTCTCAGACGCCGCGTGTTGAAGGTGTCGTCAAAGGCACCGATAAAGGATTTGGCTTTCTTGAAGCTGACGGACAAAAAAGCTATTTCATACCCCCTCCGCACATGAAAAAAGTGATGCACGGTGACCGGATTACTGCCACCTTGCATACGGAAAAAGAGCGGGAGATTGTCGAGCCAGAAACGCTTATCGAACCTTTCCTTACCCGATTTGTTGGGCGCATTCATAAAAAAGACGATCGTCTATCCATTACGCCTGACCACCCCCTGTTGAAAGAAGCCATTCCCTGCCGTGCAGCGCGTGATGTGACGCATAATTTTCAGGAAGGCGATTGGGCGGTGGCAGAAATGCGACGTCATCCGCTGAAGGGTGACCGTGGCTTTCATGCAGAACTGACGCAGTACATCACCACGGGCGATGACCCGCTGGTGCCGTGGTGGGTGACATTGTCACGTCATAATCTGGAGCGTGTGGCGCCAGACGTTGAAGCAACGGAACGCCATGACGGCGAACTCGTCCGCGACGATCTGACCGCGCTGAGCTTTGTCACTGTCGACAGCACCAGCACTGAAGATATGGACGATGCGCTGTACGTACAGGACAACGGCGATGGTTCGCTGCAATTAACCATCGCTATCGCCGATCCAACCGCCTATGTCGACGCGGGCAGCGAATTGGACAAGATTGCACGCCAGCGTGCCTTCACCAACTACCTGCCCGGCTTTAACATCCCGATGCTGCCGCGCCCGCTGTCCGATGATATCTGCTCCCTGCGCCCAAACGAGCGCCGCCCTGTCCTCGCCTGCCGCGTGACGATTGCCGCTGACGGTGCGTTAGGTGACGATATTCACTTCTTTGCCGCCTGGATCGAATCCAAAGCCAAGCTCGCCTATGACGATGTCTCTGACTGGCTGGAAGAACAAGGCGAATGGCAGCCGCAAGATGACGCGATTGCTGAACAAATCCGTTTGCTGCACCGCGTCTGTCTGGCGCGCAGCGAATGGCGCACCGCCCACGCGCTGGTATTTAAAGATCGTCCTGATTACCGCTTCCTGCTGGGTGAAAAAGGCGACGTCTTGGATATCGTGGTTGAACACCGCCGCATTGCCAACCGTATCGTTGAAGAATCCATGATTGCCGCCAACGTTTGTGCGGCCATTGTGCTGCGCGATAAACTGGGCTTTGGCATCTATAACGTCCACAACGGCTTCGATCCGGCATCAATTGACCAGGCCGTTGCCGTTCTGGACACCCACGGCATTCAGGCCGACGCGCAGGCGCTGTTGACGCTGGAAGGATTCTGTAAGCTGCGTCGCGAGTTGGATGCCCAGCCGACACCGTTCCTGGATAGCCGTATTCGTCGCTTCCAGTCTTTCGCCGAAGTCAGCACCACGCCGGGGCCGCATTTTGGTCTGGGACTGGAGGCCTATGCCACCTGGACATCCCCTATCCGTAAATACGGCGATATGGTGAATCACCGCTTGCTGAAAGCCGTGATCACCGGACAGGCTGCGGAAAAACCGCAGGACGACGTTACTGTACAGTTGGCGGAACGCCGTCGCCTTAACCGTATGGCCGAGCGTGATGTCGGCGACTGGCTGTATGCTCGCTACCTCAGCGACAAAGCGGGTACCGATGTGCGCTTCAACGCGGAAATCATTGATGTCACACGCGGCGGTCTGCGAGTCCGCCTGCTGGATAACGGCGCGGTAGCGTTTATCCCGTCCTCCTTTATCCACGCCGTGCGCGATGAGCTGGTGTGCAGTCAGGAAATGGGCACGCTCGCCGTGAAAGGCGATGTCGTTTATCGTCAGGGGGATACGCTGGACGTCGTCATCGCGGAAGTGCGTCTGGAAACCCGCAGCATCGTGGCAAAACCGGCCGCATAATACACCGCCGACTAGCAGCTCCGCGCGGGCATTCATCGTGAACTGGCCCGCGCGTCATCATCGTTATTTCGCGACATGATTTATCAACGACATGGCCACGCCTGACACGTGTTGAGAGCAATAGACGACGGGCGTGCTCACCCATAACAGGAGTGTTCCCGATGAAGAAAATGGCAATCGGTACATCCACGATACAGGCTTCCAACATTGCGCTGGGCTGTATGCGAATGGCGAAGAAAAGCACGAATGAAGCGGTCGATATCCTCAATACCTCCATCGACGCTGGCATCGATTTCTTCGATCATGCCGATATCTATGGCTCAGGTTTTTCGGAAGAGATTTTCGCCGCCGCGTTACAGAAGACATCCATCCGTCGGGACACGATTTTTCTGCAATCCAAATGCGGCATTCGTAAGGGATTCTTTGATTTCTCTAAAGCACATATTATCGCCTCCGTTGAAGGCAGCCTACAGCGTTTAAAAACCGACTATCTTGATACGCTCCTGCTGCACCGTCCGGACACGCTGTTTGAACCCGATGAAGTGGCCGCCGCCTTCGATGAGCTGGAAAGCAGCGGGAAAGTACGCCACTTTGGCGTCAGTAATCAGAACCCGTTGCAGATTGCGCTGCTGAAAAAATCCGTGCGCCAGCCGCTTATCGCCAACCAATTGCAGTTCAGTATCATGCACACAGGCATGATTGATGCGGGTTTTAACGTGAATATGACGAATTCGGCATCGGTGAATCACGATGGCACCATTCTGGAATACAGCCGTTTGAATACCATGACTATTCAGGCCTGGTCCCCCTTCCAGTACGGCTTTTTTGAGGGTGTTTTCCTCGATAACGAGAAATTCCCCAAGCTGAACGCCACCCTTGATCGCCTCGCCGAGCAGCATCGCGTCACCAATACCGCGATCGCCACCGCGTGGATCTTGCGTCACCCTGCCGCAATGCAGGTGATTATCGGCACCATGAACCCGGAACGTATCCGTGATATCGCGGCAGCGTCTACCCTGTCGCTTAGCCGGGAAGAGTGGTACGAAATTTACCGTGCCGCCGGAAACGTCTTACCGTAAACGCACTGGCCCTGCCATCCACTGAATTTCTCCCGGCAGGGCAGCTTTATTTTATCGCCGTATTTTCTAGCGAATTTGCACGTTAGCCCTTGTTTGGTCTTTAATTTTTTTACAAAAATTCACCTTCACTCACATTTTCTCATCCATCCGCTTCTCTTCGCCACTAAACCCACTATTGTTAAATTGCATTAACATCTGCGCTACACCCTTTATAAATAACGAAGGAGCCGTTGTTATGAGTAACGTAAAGAGCATTGTGATCTGGCTGCTCGTTGGCCTAGCGGGCGCCTTTTCGTTCGCCACGCTGGCGCTAAGCCGCGGTGAACACGTCAATGCCGTGTGGCTAGTCGTCGCGGCTGTGTCGTGTTACAGCATCGCCTATCGGTTTTACAGCCTGTTCATTGCCAAAAAAGTGTTTGAGCTCGACGATCGCCGGCTGACACCGGCAGAGCGTCATAACGACGGTCTGGATTACGTACCCACCAATAAATGGGTACTGTTCGGCCACCACTTCGCCGCCATCGCCGGAGCCGGGCCGCTGGTCGGACCGATTCTCGCCGCACAAATGGGCTTTCTGCCCGGTACGATCTGGATTTTGGTCGGCGTGATGCTGGCGGGTGCCGTGCAGGATTTCCTGGTGCTGTTTATCTCCACCCGCCGGGACGGTCGTTCTCTGGGTGAGATGGCAAAACAGGAACTGGGTACGTTCGCGGGTATTATCACGATGCTCGGTGCGCTGGGCGTGATGATCATCATTCTCTCGGCGCTGGCGCTGGTCGTCGTTAAAGCGCTGGCAGAGAGCCCGTGGGGATTGTTCACGATTGCCGCCACCATCCCTATCGCGCTCTTCATGGGCGTTTACATGCGCTTTTTACGTCCGGGCAAAATCGCGGAAGTGTCCATCATCGGCTTTGTGCTAATGATGCTGGCGATTGTCTATGGCGGCAACATCGCCGTACACCCTTACTGGGGGCCGTTCTTCACGCTGAAAGGCACGTCACTCACCTGGGTACTGGTGATCTACGGCTTCGTGGCGTCAGTCCTGCCCGTCTGGCTGCTGCTGGCACCGCGTGATTATCTCTCTACGTTCCTGAAAATCGGGGTCATTGTCGGGCTGGCCTTCGGTATTGTATTCGCGATGCCGGAAATGAAAATGCCTGCCGTTTCTCGTTTTATTGACGGCTCCGGCCCGGTCTTCTCCGGAACGCTGTTCCCCTTCCTGTTTATCACCATCGCCTGCGGCGCGATTTCCGGCTTCCACGCACTGGTTTCCAGCGGCACCACCCCGAAGCTGGTTGAACGTGAAAGCCATGTTCGCTTCATCGGCTATGGCGCCATGCTGATGGAATCCTTCGTGGCGATTATGGCGCTGATTTGTGCCTCGGTTATCGAACCGGGCATCTACTTTGCCATGAACTCACCCGCCGCACTGATCGGCACCACGGTTGAGAGCGCATCGCAGGCTATCAATAGCTGGGGATTTGTGATTAGCCCACAGGAATTGAGTACGATTGCCAATGACGTGGGTGAAGCCTCTATTCTTTCCCGAGCCGGTGGTGCGCCAACCTTCGCGGTGGGCATGGCCTACATCATCACCGAGATCTTTAATAGTCGGGCGATGATGGCATTCTGGTATCACTTCGCAATTCTGTTTGAAGCCCTGTTCATTCTGACCGCAGTAGATGCCGGAACGCGCGCCTGCCGCTTCATGGTGCAGGACCTGGTCGGTATTGCGATTCCCAGACTGGCTAACAGCCACTCCTGGCTGGGCAATCTGGCCGGAACAACCGTCGCCGTTGCCGGCTGGGGATTCTTCGTGTATCAGGGTGTCATCGATCCGCTGGGCGGGATCAACACGCTTTGGCCACTGTTCGGCATCGGTAACCAGATGCTGGCCTCGATGGCGTTAATTCTCGGCACCGTGGTGCTGTTTAAAATGAAGAAACAGCGCTATGCGTGGGTAACTATCGTCCCTACCGTTTGGCTGTTTATTACGTCGATGACGGCGGGCTGGCAAAAAATCTTCCACGAAAAACCCAGCATCGGTTTTCTGGCACAAGCGAAACGCTTCGCGGCAGGTATTGAGCAAAACACGTTGATCGCACCGGCCAAATCGATTAAAGACATGGAAACCATCGTCTTCAGTAACCAGATCAATGCCGCTCTGTGCGGATTCTTCATGCTGGTCGCGGTGACGATGCTAATTTCCGCGTTCTTCGTCATTCGCCGTGCGTTAAACAGCGATATACCAACGGCAAAAGAGACACCGATAGTATTACGGGACGGCGTGCAGCCTTAAACCGTCGTCACGTCTTCTTTAATCCCTCCTTCGCGGAGGGATTTTTTATGGCAAGCCATTCAGCAACGAGGACAGCAGCGCAATCAATAACGATCGCGCCGCATTGGCGGCACTATGTCGATGACATAGAAAGTGCAAGGAAGCACTGCGGTTTATTGTCCGTAATACGCGTTCTTGCCGTGCTTGCGTAAGTAGTGTTTATCCAACAGTGTTTGCTGCATCTCACCCAACTGAGGCGCTAGCTGGCGCGAGAAAATCCCCATATAGGCGAGTTCTTCCAGAACAACGGCGTTATGTACTGCGTTGTCTGCATCTTTCCCCCACGCAAAGGGGCCGTGCGAGTTAACCAATACAGCAGGGACATCTACCGGAGAAATACCACGCTGGCGGAACGTTTCGGCGATCACTTGCCCGGTCTCCCACTCATAGCGTCCGTTAATTTCCTCATCCGTCATCAGGCGTGTACAGGGAATAGGACCATAAAAGTAGTCTGCGTGCGTCGTTCCCCAGGCGGGGATATCTTTACCGGCCTGAGCCCAGATCGTGGCATGGCGAGAATGGGTATGCACAATACCACCAATATCGGCAAACGCCAGATACAGTACACGGTGGGTATCAGTATCTGAGGACGGCTTCTTCGTGCCTTCTACTACCTTACCGCTTTTCAGCTCAACGACAACCATATCCTCCAGCGTCATGGCTGAATATTCCACACCAGAAGGTTTGATCACCAGCAGGCCGCTTTGCCGATCCACCGCGCTGACATTCCCCCAGGTAAACGTCACCAAATTGTGCTGCGGCAAGGCCAAATTGGCTTCCAACACCTGTTTTTTTAGCGTTTCTAACATATTCAGCCTCCCATCGGCGCGATGACACCATTTTCGCGGCCTGACGAGCGGGTCGCTATGGGCTAAATCGCTAAAGACCTAGCGGTGTTCTGCTATGGAAAAAAGAAAGAGACACACCTCAGAATTGCGCAAAAAACAGCCAGGCATATCAATTGTTGCTATCGTTAACATAACGCAGGGGAATTAAGAGTTTTTACCTGTTGTCGTTTTTTCCGATGATTATACTTGTCATCATACGGTAAAAGGTTCGGTTTCTTTATTTAATACCGTAAAAAGCACGTTGTTCGATATTTCCTCACAAGAAACGTGAGGCCAAGAGCAGAAGGGGAAAAAGATGAAATTAAACAAACGTTTTGCAACAGCCGCTCTGGCAATTACGCTTGCTGTAACGCTTGCGGGCTGTTCAAATATGTCTAAACGTGACCGTAATACCGCGATTGGTGCCGGGGCCGGTGCGGTAGGCGGCGCTATCTTAACGAATGGCGGAACATTAGGAACACTGGGCGGTGCAGCTATCGGCGGGCTGATTGGCCGTCAGGTCGACTAACGAATTTGTGAGCAGCAGGTTCACGGGAGTAAACCTGCTGCTTTTATCTATCTCTACACTATGCTTTAGCCGCCAGCCAGCTTAACTTTCATGCCTTTCGCTTCCAGAAGCTGTTTTAGCAGATCGCGTTTATCTCCCTGGATTTCGATCACGCCGTCTTTCACTGAACCGCCGCAGCCGCATTTTTTCTTTAACTCTGCCGCCAGCTTATTCAGCTCGGCATCATCCAGGTCGAGACCGCTAATCAGGCATACGCCCTTCCCTTTGCGCCCGCTCGTCTGACGCTGAATACGCACGATGCCATCACCTTTTGGCCGAACGATCTTTTCTTCTTCCGGCTTAATACGCCCGGTTTCCGTGGAGTAAACCAGTTGGCTATTCTCGTCACGACGTATGTTCATGAGGCAACGCCGTTTAACAGTGAGGCGCGAATCTCTCGCAGCGTCTGTGCGGGGTCCGCCGATTGGGTGATCGGACGGCCAATCACCATATAATCTACGCCAGCCTGCTGTGCCTGAACCGGCGTCATGATGCGGCGCTGATCGCCAACATCGCTGCCTGCGGGGCGAATTCCTGGCGTGACCAGCTTAAATGCCTGGCCGCATACCTGTTTCAACCGCTGAGCTTCATGTGCGGAACACACCACGCCATCCAGCCCGCTGTTATGCGTTAACACCGCTAGCCTTTCCGCCTGCTCAGCCGGGCTGACGGTAATGCCAAGCCCACGCAGTTCGTCTTCGTCCATGCTGGTTAGCACGGTCACGGCAATCAGCAACGGAGCCTCTTTACCAAACGGCAGCAGCGCCTCTTTCGCCGCCACCATCATGCGCGAACCACCGCTGGCGTGGACATTCACCATCCACACGCCAAGATCGGCCGCTGCCGCAACGGCGTGAGCGACAGTGTTCGGGATATCGTGGAATTTCAGATCGAGAAATACATCAAAGCCGCGCTGTTGTAACGTCTGCACGAACTGTGGGCCGAACAAGGTAAACATCTCTTTGCCTACCTTCAAACGGCAATCCTGCGGATCGATACGGTCAACAAACGACAACGCCGCTTGCTGACTGGCATAGTCCAACGCGACCACAATCGGGGAGGATACCGTTTGATTGTTTTGCTGTAGATTCTCGTTTTTCATTCGTCACCCAGTCTCTTGCGAAGCCAAAATTCCCGCCGCATTCTACATGCCCCGCCCTTGAAATCCCAGCCACCTGTAGACCAATGTCATTTAAGATGGCTGCCTGGAACGGAAATCCTATGCAATAATTAGTATGTTGTAACTAAATGGCATTGATTCATATCCACCAGATATGGCAGGCTGCTATTGCCCGTCGAGACCGCGGATCGGTTTCACGCTAGCCCAGGTACGGCAGGAAGGGCATTGCCAATAGAGCGATTGTGACGTGAAGCCACATTTGCGACAGCTGTAGCGGGGTTTGGTGCGAATCTGTTCGCCCACCATGTCACGCAATCCCTGAAGATTTTCTTTTGTCCGTCCGTCTTCCGCTTCATGCAGGTGAAAATCCATCAAGCGGTGGAACACGCGCATCGTGGGGTGGCGTTGCAGTTGGCGGTTGATATACGCCTGTGCAACCTCCGCCCCCTCTTCTCTTTCAAGGATGTCGGCCAGCATCAATTCCGCCGTCGCGCCCGTATTTTCCTCCACGCAGCGTCGGAGGAAAGTAGACCAGTCCAGAGGCTTATCTAAATGCTGATAGCATTCCTGTAACATCGGCAGCGTTTCACTGACGAGATCTTTATCCTGATCGAGAACCTGTCGCAGCGATTCTGCAGCACGCGAATAATCCTGCTGTGCTATGTAAATGCGCCCCATCATGATAGACGCGCGGGCGCACTGGTTGTCTGCTGCGGCGCCTTTTTTAAGGAGCGTTAACGCTTTATCCAGATCATCGTTGCCCATCGCCAGCAGCGATAGCTCACAGTAAAAATGGGCGATATCAACACGGAGCTGATCTTTTCCCATCTTGACCAACTTTTCGGCAATCTCAATCGCCGTCTGCCAGTCGCTGGTCGCCTGATAGATCTGTAATAGCTGCTGCAAGGCGCTACGCCGAAAATCTTCTTCATCCACGAGTTGGTTGAAACTTTCTTCAGCACGGTCGTACAACCCGGCCGCCATGTAATCACGACCCAGTTGTTGCACCGCCAGCAGACGTTGTTCAAAGGTTAGCGATGCGCTTTCGGTCAGTGCCTGGTGAATACGAATCGCACGGTCAACTTCACCGCGCGAGCGAAACAGGTTACCGAGCGTGAGGTGAGCTTCAAAGGTATTGCTGTCATCTTTGAGCATGTCGAGGAACAGCTCCACCGCCTTATCCTGCTGATTGGACAACAGGAAATTAACCCCGGTGACATACTCACGAGACAGGCGGTTGGATTCCTGCTCTTTGTCCTGCTGCGCACTTCTGCGACCCATGTACCAACCATACGCGGCGGCCACGGGCAGCAACAGAAACAGCAGTTCTAACATAGAGAGAATTCCTTAGTGGGTGACCGTCTGCACTGGCGCCACGTTCTCCTCAGTGGAGGTAGAAAGCTGTTGTTCCAGACGCTTGATTTTACGTTGTGCACGGCCAAGCGCAATGCGCTGACGCAGATAAAACAAACCACAGATAACCCAACCAAGGACAAAGCCCAAGGCAAGCAGCGTGGAGATTCGGTAATCCCCCTGTGCCAGTAGGTAGTTAAATGTCACAACCTGATCGTTGTGCGCACCCAGTGTGACAGAAATGATGAATATCGCCAGCACGAGTAAAAAAATCAGCAAATATTTCACATTGTCCTTCCTGTGATATCCATTAACCGGATGAATTATGCCAGATTTTGGCGACAAACCCCATTAAATTACCATGTCCGGCGCGGACAGGGAAATCATGGAATCAGCCCGATTTTTTGCCGCCGCACTTGTCACCACACTTCTCTCTGTACTAAAGCCAAAAACAAGAACCACGCTCCACGTCCGTCTGCGCTTGTTATTTATTCTGTACTGAATAAAAATGACAGTAGCATGCCAGTAAGGGGAAAAGTCATGTCAAAGCAGGACGAACAGCGATTATTGGTCAAGATCGCTACGCTCTATTATAGCGAAGGGATGAAACAAGCAGAAATTGCTGCCTCACTCCATTTGTCACAGTCTTTTGTGTCCCGCGCCATCACGCGCTGTGTTAAAGAAGGTGTGGTCAAAATCAGCGTAATTCAACCCCCGAACATGTTCATGGGACTGGAAGCGGCAATTCAGAAGCGCTACGGCATCGACCAGGCTATCGTGGTGGATATTGCCGATAATGCCACGCTGACGCAAATCAAGCAGGCGATTGGTTCTGCGGCTGCACACTATGTCCAAACCAGTATCCGTCCTGACGATCTGGTGGGTATTTCATCCTGGAGCAGCACGCTGCGGGCGATGGTGGACAGTCTGCATCCACAAAGTGTCAAAGCCCGGGGCGTCATCCAATTGTTAGGGGGAGTAGGGCCGAACGGCAACGTGCAGGCGACGATCCTGACGCAAACCTTAGCCAATCAGCTCAGTTGCCCCGCTTATCTCTTGCCTGCACAGAGTATTGAACGGTCGGTGGAAGATCGCGCACGACTGGTGACCAGCGATGAGGTTTCCAGCGTGGTCGATAAATTCAGCGAGGTGAGTCTGGCGCTTGTGGGGATTGGCGTACTGGAACCGTCGCAGTTGCTGAAAAATTCCGGTAACTACTATCATGAAGCGATGCTGCAACAGTTGGCCGAACGCGGCGCCGTGGGGGATTTGTGCCTACATTACTACAATGCGGACGGCGAACCGGTGTTGCAGGACAATGAGGACCCGGTGATTGGTATGGCGCTGCCACAGTTGCGTCAATGTCCACGCGTGGTGGCGTTGGCGGGTGGTGTCGAGAAAAGTGCAGCGATTCGCGGCGCGTTGACCGGCCATTACGTTGATGTGTTGATTACCGATCGATTAACCGCCGAAACACTGATCTAACGTACTCATCATGCGTGATGAGCAAGCAAGAACGATAGCGTCAGGCGCAGGATGATTCCCCTCCCCCCGCGTCTGACGCACCACCGTGAGATTATTCGTTTACGTTAATGGATGACAGCAGCGCATCCTGCACAATCCGCTGCGCCTGTAACGGATTTTGCGCTTCCTGCGCCGCCTGAAGCGCCAGGATATCCAGCTTGTCCAGCGCTCGATAGATGTGCTTCAGGAAACGAATGGACAGCTTCGCTGCTTCAACGTGGTTCTCGCGGAACGGGAACTGATCGAGCTGCCAGACGCCCTGCCAATTATTGATTTTCAGCACGTAGAAGAATTCGAATATCTCGGTCATATGCACGGTGCCGACCACCAGATCGTCATCCCAACCGCGCAAATTGTCATTCACATCCATGCCGAACAGCCGACCGCGATCGATAATCAACTGAGCAGAATCGGCCGGGGATTCACCGCCATACAGCGCATGCCCGAAGTCCAGCAGCACGCCGACGTTATCCAGCCCGATATCTTCAATCCCCAGCAACGTTCGCGCGGCAGAATCCCAGGTCATTTTCACGCGCGGCTCACGCGGCTTGTACTCAATAGCGAATTTCACATCGGGGTTAGCCCCCGCCAGATCGCGCATGCCGTCAACCGCCAGCTTCCACAGATTTTTATGACTGACCTGGAACGGATAATCCCAGCCATCCTGCCCCGGCCAGACTTTAACGTAATTAGCGCCGAGTTCACGCACAATGCCAGCAGATTCGTGCATGAGTTCAAATGCTGCGGCTCTGGCCGCCGGATCGGGGTTGGTAAACGCACCGCGCGACCACTTTTGCAGGTAAATTTCCGGCGTGATGCCAATCGCCTTCAGCCCGGCATCCTTCAACGCCTCCTTCACATCGCTGAGCGTCACACCCGGCGTGAAGGGATAAGGCAAATCGACATAGGAAAGCTCGCCGACCGCTTTCGCCGCTTTGATCTGATCGAGGGTACTCAATGCCGGACCGTAGCCGTCCACCGCGTAACGGTCAATATAGTTCGCAAAATGCCACAAACCGGCACCAAATTCAGGGTAGGTATACGTTGCCATAATAAAGTCACCTCATTGATTTGTGATGGTATTGAGCTGCTTATCTTTCTTACGTATCGGATAGGTTCTTGCTGCTAAACATGTCTTACTGTCGAAAAACGTTACGGTTCTGCGCGTAAACGTGCACGCGCCACCGCCGTGCGCCACTGCTGATATCCCTCCAGAACGGCGTGATTTGCCGCCAAGGGCTCGATGACCTCCACTTCTCTGGGCAACGCGGCGATCTGTTCGTTGTGCTCCCACCATCCCAGCATCTTACCGCCCAGATAGGCCGCTCCCAGTGCCGACACTTCTGCGTTATGGTTGCGAATCAATGGGCGCTGCAAGAGGTCAGCCTGAAACTGCATCAGCCAGCGGTTTTGCGTCGCGCCGCCGTCCACACGCAGCGCGGGTAATGCGGCTTGCGACGCCTGTTCCATCGCAAAAAAGACATCGGCAATCTGATACGCAATGGCTTCCAGCCCCGCACGGGCGATGATGGCGGGCGTGGTGGCATCGCATAAACCGCACAGCAGGCCACGCGCTTGCACATCCCAATAAGGCGCGCCCAGCCCGGATAAGGCCGGAACAAAAAAGACGCCCTGATTAGACTCGGCGCTGAGCGCCAGTTCGGTAAGTTGCGTAACAGAAGGAACGCCCAGCATCTGACCAACCCAGGCAAATCCCGAACCGGTGTGAGTAATGTTGCCTTCCAGCGCGTAGCGTAGTTCGCCATCGTGCCAGGCGATCGTGGTACTAAGCCCCGCGGCATGCTGATGCGGCGTGTTGATGGTGGTCATCAGCGACGACCCTGTGCCGTATGTCGCTTTGATTTCACCGCTTTGGGTGATGCCCTGCCCATACAGCGCGGCATGAGAATCGCCAATCAGCGCCACAATCGGTACGCCAGCAGCAAGCCCGCTGATTCCCGTTCCCCCCGTGTGACCATGTAGCGCCGAGGATGGCGTGACGGCTGGCAGGCACACGCTGGGAATGCCGAACAGCGCCAGCAGATCCTCATCCCAGCAGCCGCGGTGGATATTAAACAGTTGGGTTCTTGCCGCATTGGAATAATCAGTGGAATACGCCCGTCCGCCGCTGAACTGCCAGTTAAGCCAGCAATCCACCGTTCCGATGCACAGTTCCCCCTGCATTGCACGGGCGGCACCATCCGGCAATTCCGCCAGCATGGCATGAAGCTTGGCGGCGGGAAAAAGCGGATCGACCTGTAGCCCGGTACGGGATTCGATCAGACGCGCTTCCGCACTGCCCTGCAATGCCTGGCACAACGTCTCGGCACGACGATCCTGCCAACTGACCAATGGTGTCATCGGCCTTCCCGTTCGCCTGTCCCAAATCAGCACCGACTCGCGCTGGTTACTGATCGCCACCCCCACGACCTGAGCCCGGTGTACTGACGACAGACAGGCTTCTGCCGCCTGACAAACCGCACGCCAAATCGCCATCGCGTCCTGCTCGGCTCTGCCCGGCTGCGGGTGCAGCACCTGCAAAGCGACAGCCGCTTTAGCCAGAATGCGCCCCCGCTCATCGACAGCAATCGCCTTGGCGTTGGTCGTCCCTTCATCGATTGCCAAAATAACCGGCGTAAACATCATCAGCCTCCCGGGCAAAGACGCAGTGCTGCGTTGACAATGCCCGCCGCGTCCAGCCCGTGATGCGCACGCATCGCACCACGATCGGCGGCAATCGCGTATTGACCATCGGGAATTCCTAACCGTACAAGAGGAATACTGCTGCCCGCTTCCGCCAGAACTTCCGCTACCAGACTGCCTGCACCACCGTTGACGTTATGTTCTTCTACTGTGATGACTCGGGGTGTTTCACTTAGAATTTCAAGCAATTGCTGAGTATTGCATGGGCGGATAGAGGAAAGATTAACCACCGTAGCGGAAAGCCCTTTTTCTGCTAATAATTCAGCCGCCGTCACAATTTCATGTACGGTCGACCCCAGCCCGACCAGCGCAATATCACGGCCTTTACGCAGCACATCGATTTGCCCCGGCAAAAAACGATACTGCTCATCATGCAAGGCAGGCAGCGGTTTACCATCAAGGCGGATATAGACTGGCCCCTGATGTTCAAACGCATAATCGATAATCTGGCGGCACTCTTCCGGGCTGGACGGCGCGTAGATCTCAATATTGCCAAACCCTCTCAGCACCGCGATGTCGTCAATACTGTGGTGCGTGCTGGCGAGCGGGCCATAGCTACAGCCGGCATTGAGTCCAAACAGCTTAACGTTGCTGTTGTTGTAGCAGACATCGACTTTGAGCTGCTCATTCGCACGGGAGATCAAGAACGGCGCCGCATTACAGGTCACCGCAATCTTGCCGCCGATGGACAACCCTACTGCCGTCCCCACCATGCTTTGCTCTGCAATCCCCACGTTGACAATGCGGTCAGGGAAACGCTGAATGAAAGGCGAAATCTTCGCCGTTGAGCTTGAATCCGCCAACACCGGGACGACATCAATCCCCTGTTCGACGGCCTTGATGAACTGCTCGACCATGACGGTTGCCAGATGCTCTGCATTACTCATCTTTTAATTCCTCCAGCGCCAGTGCAATTTCCTCGCCTTTCGGCACGCGGTGGTGCCACTCAGCCCTCCCCTGAATAAACGACACGCCTGCGCCTTTTTCCGTATTCGCAATCACTACGTTCGGCATGCCGTTGCGTGGCAGATTCTCCAGCGTGTCCACCACCGAGCGCATGTCATTCCCCGCACACTCCGTGACCTGTAAGCCAAAGGCCTGCCACTTCTCCGCCAACGGGTCGGTGTTCATGATGGAGCGCGTCGGCCCCGCCAGTTGTAGCTTGTTCTTGTCGTTGATGATGATCAGGTTATCCAGTTGATAATGCGCCGCCGCCAGCGCAGCTTCCCAGTTGCTGCCTTCCGCCAGCTCGCCATCTCCCGTCAGGACAAACACCCGACGCGGGCTGTTATCGCGCTTTGCCGCCAGTGCAATACCAACGGCAACCGGCAATCCATGACCCAGCGCGCCAGTGTTCAGTTCAATCCCAGGCGTTTTGTGCTTGACCGGATGCCCCGGCAAATGTGAATCAGCGTGCTGATAAGTCGCCAGCCACGATTCAGGGAAATAGCCCGCTTCCGCCAGACAGCAGTAATAGCCGCCAACCGCATGACCTTTTGACTGAATGTAAATATCCCGCTGCGGATCCTGGAGCCGATCCGGCGCACAGTTCAAAATGCGAAAATACAGCGCTGTCAGAATCTCAACCTGAGACAGGTCTGCACCCGTATGCCCGCCAGCCGGGCTATTGGCATTCAGATGAATAATGCGGCGACGAATGGCGCGGGCTTTTTGTGTCAGTGCCTCCACCGACAAGGAGTACGGATTCATATCTCACCTCATTTGAATTTTTACTCAAAAACGAATATTTATTCATATCGAATCAAAAAAAAATGCGCTCAAATCGGACCTCGGTATGCCTACCGATATCATTCCCGCCGCGACTCAACGCCCCTTGCTGTTTGGCTATTTACCTTAACTTAAGTCCCTTCCGCTGCGGCCTTCTGTGACACTATTGCGGCCTTGTGCTGCATACGGTTCTGCATCTGATCGATAATCACCGCCACAATGATGACGATACCTTTAATCACCATCTGCCAGAATTCACTCACCCCCATCATCACCAGCCCATCGGCTAGAATCCCGATGACAAACGCGCCAATTAGCGTGCCCAGAATTGTGCCGCGTCCGCCTGCCAGCGACGTTCCGCCGAGCACGACAGCTGCGATCGCATTCATTTCAAAGGCGGTACCCGTTGCCGGATGGCTGGCAACTAATTGAGAGGACACCACGATACCTGCGATAGCCGCACAGAAACCGGAAATGGTGTAAACCCAGACTTTGACCTGACGCACTTTGACGCCAGAAAGTTCAGCGGCACGTTCGTTGTCGCCAATCGCATAGACATGACGGCCGAACGGCAGGCGACGCGCCACGTAGGCAATCACCACAGCCAGCAGCAACATCATCCAGATCGCCAGCGGTAACCCCAGGAGCGTGCCGGAACCAATCAGCTCAAAGCCGGTATTGCCCAACTGCGGGTTACCGTCTAATCCGGGGAATGTCTCCCCACCGGAAATCAGCATGGATGCCCCGCGCACGATGTACATGGTGCCCAGCGTGCAGATAAAGGGCGCAACGTTGTACCGCGTGATGATCCAGCCGTTGATGGCACCGATGAGCGCGCCTATCAGCAGCACAACGGGTACGATGACCCACACACTGGGGAAAATCGCGACACCGAACATCGGCAGCACAATGCCCTGAGTAATCATGTAACCCGCCACCATGCCGCACAGCCCCAGCGTGGCGCCGATTGACAGATCAATCCCGGCGGTAATGATGACAAACGTGATCCCCAACGCCAGAAACGCATTGATGGCAATGTGCTTCACCATAATGATCAGGCTGCCCGTGGCCAAAAATCCGGGTACCGTGAAGGCAAAGAACCCGAGAATCAGGAACAGCGCGATAAACGTGCGCAGCTTGAGAATCAACAACAGGATGCTATCTCGTGAGCGTACAAACTTACCCGGTGAGAGCGCGCCTGACGCCGCCGGAAGGTGAGTCGTTTTCATATCAGAACCCTTGTGCACTTGCCGAAACCAATGCCGACTCGCTGGCCGACTGACGCACGATATTCGCCGTCAGCTTGCCATTCGACATCACCAAAATACGGTCCGATACCGCCATAATCTCTTTCAGATCCGAGGTGGAAAACAGCACGCCGATGCCCTGTTCAGACAGCCCGACCATCATTTCAAATACGTCGGCTTTGGCACCCACATCGATACCCCGTGTCGGCTCGTCCAGCAGCAAAACCTTGGGGCTGGTCAGCAACGAACGGCCAATCACCACTTTTTGCTGGTTACCGCCGCTGAGCGCCTGAATTTCCACCTCGGGCGAAGAAACTTTGATCGCCAACTGCCCAATGGTGCTGGCAACCACCTCCGACTCCTGCCGCTGGAAGATCGCCATGCCGTATTTCAGCCGCCGCCACAGGCTGGCGATGGTGAGATTGGAAGCCACCGAGGAGAGCGGAAAAATGCCGGTTTTTTTGCGATCTTCCGGCACCAGACTCATGCCCATACGAATGCGTTGTGCGGTAGAAAGCCGCGGATTAACCGGTTTGCTGTCGAGATAAATCTTGCCCAGATAATCATTCTGAATCCCCAGCAGGCACTCGAAGAGTTCGGTGCGTCCCGCGCCCATCAGGCCGTAAATGCCGACAATTTCCCCTTCACGCACCATCATCGACACATCATTCACCACCTGATGGCCAGCATCATTGAGGCAGGTAAGGTGCTCCACTTCCAACACGGGCGCACCAAACGTTCTGCCAGGTTGAAGAAAATTAGTGACAGGGTCACCGCCGAGCATTTCCCGCACGATCCACGGCACATCGATATCGCCGACAGCGGCTTCCGCTTGAAAACGTCCGTCGCGCAGGATGGTGATGTAGTCACCAATTGCCATCAGCTCTTCCAGTCGGTGTGAAATGTAGATAATGGAAACATTCTGGCGGGTCAGTTCGCGGATCACGCGAAACAGAATGTCTACCTCGGTTTTGCTCAGCGCAGAGGTGGGTTCATCCAGAATCAGAATGTCTGCGCGATCTGCCAGCGCTTTGGCAATTTCCACCAGTTGCTGTTGCCCGACTTTCAGGCTGGCGACGTCGGTACGCGGTGAAATGTCCTGATCGAGACGCGCCATCAATTCCGCCGAAATCCGTTCCTGCTCCAGATGATCAATAGGTGCCACACCCTTTTGCAGCTCTCGCCCCAGAAAGATGTTCTCCGCCACACTCAGGTTCTCAGACAGGTTAAGTTCCTGATGCACCATGCCGATACCTTTTGCCGCCGCATCGCGCGTATCGGCAATGCGTACTGCTTCACCATTCAGCAAAATCTGCCCGGATGTCGGCTGCTGCACGCCAGCCAGAATTTTCATCAGCGTCGATTTACCCGCCCCGTTCTCACCGATAATCACGTTGACCTTGCCGCGATACACGTTGTAATCGACGTTATCCAACGCTTTGGTGCCGGGAAACAGCATAGTGATGCCGCGGGTCGCCATGACGATATCGGGTCGGTTCACCATGTTTGATTGCAGAGAGGCGTCTGGTTTTTCCATTATTGTGCTCCTCCGCCGCTCATTCCGGTCAGGTTTAACGTCATCGGCACCGCATCACTGACGCCCTGTTTCGTTATCACCAGTGCCGCCAAGACATTGACAGGTTTACCCTGTACACCGGCCTCCAGCGTTGGCAACGATGTAAGGGCTTTGTTATTCAGCGCACGCGCCAGTTGGGCAAACTGCACCTGATTTTTGAAATCCTCAAAGCGGATAAACCCAGCCGCATCGCGGATGGCATTGCCTTTGACGATCGGCCCGAGTTGAAGCGTGACAGCGTCACCTTGCACATCCATCATCAATTTCCCTTCACGACTTTCCCGGTCAATCCCACTGACCGTGCCCTGAAGCCGTGCGTAGACGGCTTTACGCGCTGAATCCTCCAATGCCGCCTGCGTTTGCTTCACCTCATCCCAGGACAATGCCTGCTGCTGCGCAGTTGGAAGCAGCGTTGGCTGCCACAGCGCCGTCGCGATACTCTCTGGCGTCATGGTGCTATAGCCCGGCGTGGAAGCGGGGTCGACCGGAATGATCGGTTTACCGTTTTCATCCAGATCGACCACCGTACAGGCCGACAGCAGCAAGGCACAGATCCCAACCCAGCTGGCACGGTATCGTTCATCGAACAGCATAACGACTCCTTTCATCAGCAGGAGCTGACGCTCCTGTGGCCTTAGTTACGGTTTCAACGCAAAGGTGTTGAGTTTGGTCGCGTTCGATTCATCGATCAGAATGCAGTCCATCAGCTGTTTCTCGTCATGCTGCGCCTTGCCGTTCTTCAGGTAGTAATCCGCCTGTTTGACCGCCATCTGCGCCTGCTGCCAGCCGGGTTGCAGTACCGTAGCCTTGATATTGCCTTTATTGATGATGGAATCGCGCACATAGTCGCTGCCGTCAAAGCCCACCACAATCACGTCGTGACGCCCCGCGGCTTTCAGCGCCGCTTCTGCCCCCAACGCCATCGTGTCGTTGCCGGAAATCACACCGGTAATATCCGGGTTTGCCTGCAAGATGGCTTCCATGCGCGTAAAGGCTTCCGTCTGGCTCCAGTTCGCGGTTTGTCTGGCAACTCGCTTCATATCGCTATATTGATCGATCACATCATGGTAACCCTGCGAACGGACGTGCGCATTGGTGTCTGATTCGCGGCCAATCAGCTCGACGTACTTGCCTTTCTGCCCCATCAGCTCGACGAATTTCTCCGCACCGAGCTGCGCGCCCTGATAGTTATTGGAAACAATCTGCGCCACAGCCACGCCAGTTTCATTGATTTCACGATCGATCAGGAAAGCGGGAATACCGGCGGCTTTCGCTTTCTTCAACGGGCCAATGGTGGCATCAGCTCCGGCATTATCCAGAATGATGGCCTTTGCCTTGCGGGCAATAGCGGTTTCAATCAGCTGATTTTGCTTACTGACGTCATCGTCATGTGACGCCACCAGCGTGGTGTACCCCAATTCGATAGCTTGAGTTCTGGCACCTTCGGCTTCAGCTTTAAAGAACGGGTTGTCGTGTGAAGGGGTAATAATGGCGATCAACCCGTTATCTGCGGCGAACGCACCAACAGAAAAGGAAAACATGATGGCCAGCAGGGAGGATTTCAGACGGTAAGGTTTCATTGTTATTCTCCTTTTTGAATATATATTCAATATTGAATTAACATTCAATTGAAGTTTTACAACCAACCGAAAAATTGTCCAACAGCAAAAACTGGAATAGCGAAGCAGCTCACAAATTGTTTATATTTTGCGCGAGACGATGGCGGTGGAAATCGGAAAGAAAAAAACAGAAACGGAGGGAGAAAAAAGGCGAATGACCGAGGCCATCCGCAGGATACGCACTACATGGGGATTATTTACGGACGACTGGCAACAGGAACGACAACTCAAGGGCTACGAGTGCTTATTTTTGGCGGCATCCTCCTCCGTCTGTTCTTTCACCTCTGCATACTGGAGGGATAGCGGACCACACCAGCGCTGTGCCAGCCAACTGGCAACCACGACCAGCAGCCAGCTAATTAGCGTCGCCACCACTAAATCCTGCGGCCAGTGCATGCCAAGTACCAGACGGCTACCCATAACACCAATGGCCCACAGCATCAGGATCACCACGGTTTTATAATGCCGACGCGCCCACAGCAGACCGACGCCCAGCAGCGCCCAGGTCGCAGCAAACATGGTGTGCCCGGACGGGAATGCAAAGCCGGTTTCAAACTGCCAGTGGCTACGCAACCACTGTGGAATCTGCGCTTGATCCTCTAACTGTGTTTTCACCAGTTCAGAACGTTCTTTACGCGGCAGCGAATAGAAATAACTGTCGTCCACCTGATGATTTTTCTCCAGCCAGACGACATAAGGCCGAGATTCCTGCACCCACTCTTTAATCACCGACTTGATGCCCTGACCAATCAGCACCGTAATCACCATGATGACCAACAGGCCGAGCGCAGGCTTCAGACGAAAACGCAAGCACCAGAGAAACCAGATGCTTAGCACGATGCTGGTCAAAATCCCCCACGGCGATGTCACCGTTTCTGTAATCCAGAACAGTACGCGTAACCAGAGACCGCCATACTCCGGCTGCCACTGCCAACCGCTCATCCAGATAATCATTGGCATAATCAATAATAGCGTGGCACCAATGGTGGTTCGTTTGGCAATTTCGTACATAATTTCTTCCCATAATTCAGTATGATACTTTGCAACAAAACCTTAATAATTCTATCAGAAAATCCGACACAAACTGTCAGTATGGCGTAAAATAGCGCTCAGTTCTGTCAACGACTCTGAAACCCGATGGCAGTCTGCTCATGTTCTACTTCAATTTTTGTGACGTTCTTAGACAGGCTTTTTTGCTGGTCAAGCGCGGTAGGTCGCAGTAGGATTCGCCTCAGCACATTTTTGGGATACCGCTTTTTAGATACAGTTTTTGGAGAAGAGTATGCAGCTAAAACGGGTGGCGGAAGCCAAGTTACCCACCCCGTGGGGCGATTTTCTGATGGTGGGTTTCGAAGAGATCGCCACGGGTCACGATCACCTCGCTCTGGTTTATGGTGATATTTCTGGTTCAGTTCCCGTACTTGCCCGCGTGCATTCCGAATGTTTGACAGGGGATGCGTTATTCAGCCTGCGCTGTGACTGTGGTTTCCAGCTTGAGGCTGCACTGGGTCACATCGCCGAAGAAGGTCGCGGCGTGCTGTTATACCACCGCCAAGAAGGCCGTAATATTGGACTGCTCAATAAAATCCGCGCCTATGCATTGCAGGATCTGGGAGCCGACACGGTGGAAGCGAATCATCAGCTTGGGTTCGCCGCCGATGAGCGCGATTTCACGCTGTGCGCTGATATGTTCAAACTGCTGGGTGTTGATGAGGTTCGCCTGCTGACCAATAATCCGCAGAAAGTGAAAATACTCAACGAAGCGGGCATCAATATCGTCGAGCGTGTGCCATTAATCGTCGGGCGCAACCCGAAGAATGAAAACTATCTGGCAACCAAGGCTGCCAAAATGGGACACATGCTGGAGTAAAATAGCGGTCCCGTCTCGCATCAGAATCGTTTCTGTCAATGACAACAGCCGGTTTTTTACCGGCTGTTGTATTTAGATTAGTGCTTGAGGATGTACATATCTTGCGTGTAATAATCGCCGCGCACATTCGGCGAAAAACCACCAATGTATGTTTTAACCATCTGAGGCTGGACGTAATAATAGATAGGCAATAATGGAATATTTTTATCTAAAATATCCGAAGCCTGTTGATAAATAGCCTCTTTATCCTGCTTATCCTTGACCGTCAGCGCTTTTTTCAACAACGCATCATATTCCGTATTACTGAATTTACCGTTATTGTTGCTGTCATTAGTTTCCAACGTATTCAGGAACGTACTGGCTTCATTGTAATCCCCCGTCCAGGATTGTCTGACCACTTCAAAATTCCCCGTACGTACGGTATCGAGCATGGTTTTCCATTCCTGGTTTTGCAGCGTCACTTCTGAGCCAAGATTCTTCTTCCACATTGAACTCGCAGCGATCGCCACACGTAAATGCGATTCCGAGGTGTTGTATAGCAGGTTGAATTTCAGCGGATGTTTTTCATCAAATCCGGCCTCTTTCAACAGTTTTTTCGCTTCCTCGTTGCGTTGTTGCTGCGTCCAACTTGCCCATTCAGGATCCTTACGCTGGAAGCCACCGATGTTTTTAGGAATCACACTGTAAGCCGGCGTCTGTCCCATCCCCAACACATTATCTGCGATGATATCTTTGTCTAAGCTGAGATCCAGAGCGCGACGGACACGGGGATCGTCAAAAGGTGCATTTTTCGTATTGAAGCGATAGAAGTAGGTACCAATCTGCGGCGCCACCTTCACTTCCTGCGGGTATTCTTTTTTCAATGATGCAAACTGAATCGGTGATAAAAGTCCCGTAATGTCAATCTCACCGGATTTGTAGCGGTTTAGCTCCGCCGCCTGCGAACTGATCGGCAAGTACGTCACTTTGTTAATCACGGTATGCGCGTTATCCCAATACTGGCTATTGCGCTTACCGACGATACGTTCGTTAACGACCCACTCGCTCAGCGTGTAGGGACCACTGCTGACAAAATTGCCGACCTGCGTCCAGTTTTCCGGATGCTTTTCAATCACCGCTTTCGGTAATGGCACCAGTACATGGTAAGCCGACATTTCCAGGAAATAGGATAGCGGATGTTCCAGTGTCACTTCAACGGTATGACTATCCAGCGCCTTGATACCCAAGGAATCTGGCGTTTTCTTGCCCACCATAATATCCGCTGCATTCTTCACATACATACTAGCGACATAGCTGCCGTAAGGCGACAGCGTTTTTGGGTCGGCAAGGCGTCGCCAGCTGTAGACCACATCGTCAGCGGTAATCGGTGAACCATCGGACCATTTGGCATCAGGCCGCAGGTAGAACGTCCACACGGTGTTGTCTTTATTCTCCCAGCGCTCCGCCAGCCGCGGCTCGATAGTACCGTCATCACCCACACGTACCAGATTATCGAAGAAATCATTGATAATGTGGCCTTCCACATCGCTTTCGACCTTATGCGGATCGAGCGAGGCAGGTTCTGAACCATTACCTCTCACCAGCTCTTGCTTATCCGCCAGCACCGCGCCGGCAGGAATCTGAGCCGCAAAAACTGATGTCATCGCTCCCGCCGTACACAGCGTAATAAACAGCAACGAGTGTTTGAAACGTTTTTTGATCAATTCATTCATATAACCTCCTGTTATATCCCCGTCATTCTTCAAGCGGTATTTACATTGTTCCAGGGTAGGTTTAAGCAATCGTTTTTACTTATTCCCCACGTAGTTAGCGTCACTACAACATAACCACAATTCATCAGAGGATTCGAGTGCTTTAATGTGAGATAACGTACGCTGGTGCAGAGGAAAAAGTGCACCAGCGCGGCAGGATTGAACCGGAGTCGCATTACAGCATATTGCGGATAACATAGTGCAGGATGCCGTCATTCTGGTAGTAGGTCAGCTCATTACGGGTGTCGATGCGGCAGCGGGTCTTGATCGTCTGCGTATTGCCGTCAGCATCAGTGATGTTGACCTCAACCGTCACCCCCGGCGTCAGCTGATTTAATCCCGAAATCGAAATCTGCTCGTCCCCAGTGAGCTTCAACGTCTTACGCGTCACGCCTTCGGGAAACTCCAGCGGCAGAATCCCCATCCCAATCAGGTTAGAACGGTGAATACGCTCGAACGATTCGGCAATCACCACGCGAACCCCCAGCAAACGCGGACCTTTCGCGGCCCAGTCGCGGCTGGAGCCCGAGCCGTATTCTTTCCCGGCAAACAGCGCCAACGGGACATTTTCGTCCTTGTAGCGCATCGCAGCGTCATAGATCGTCATCTCATTCTGCGACGGGATATGGCGGGTATAGCCGCCCTCTTTACCCGGCACCATTTCATTACGGATACGGATATTGGCAAACGTGCCGCGCATCATCACTTCATGGTTGCCGCGGCGTGAACCGTAAGAGTTGAATTCCGCAGTTTCGACGCCGCGCTCCAGCAAATATTTCCCTGCTGGGCTATCACGCTTGATATTACCGGCTGGTGAGATATGGTCGGTGGTGACCGAATCTCCCAGCATCGCCAGAATACGCGCGTTGTGGATATCCTGAACCGGTTCAGGTTCTTTCCCCATCTCCAGAAAGAAAGGCGTCTGGCGAATGTAGGTCGATTCTTCCGGCCATTGATAGGTAGGATTGTTGTCGACCTCGATATCTTGCCACTCCTGCGTGCCTTCAAACACCGCCGCATATTGCTTGTGGAACATGCCCGCTCTAACATTCAATACCGCGTCCGCCACCGCTTTCGTCGACGGCCAGATGTCCTTCAGGTAGACGGCTTTTCCGTCACGATCTTCCCCCAGCGGTTCTTGGGTCAGATCGACGTTCATATTCCCCGCCAGCGCATACGCGACCACCAGCGGCGGCGATGCCAACCAGTTCGTTTTCACCAGCGGATGGATGCGGCCTTCAAAATTACGGTTGCCTGACAACACCGCGCCAACCGTCAGATCGCCTGCTTTTATTGCGGCTTCGACCGCATCCGGCAGCGGGCCGGAGTTACCGATACAGGTGGTACACCCGTAGCCGACCAGATTAAATCCCAGTTCATCAAGGTACGGCGTCAATCCCGCTTTAGCATAGTAATCAGTTACGACGCGTGAGCCGGGCGCCAGCGAGGTTTTCACCCACGGTTTGGTTTTCAGCCCACGCTCTACGGCATTTTTTGCCAGTAGCCCTGCCGTCATCAGCACGCTCGGGTTAGAGGTATTGGTGCAGGACGTGATCGCGGCAATCACGACCGCGCCTTGATGCAAACGGTGCGTTTCACCTTCCAGCATGAATGCTTCATAATCAGAGCGATTCTTCACCGTGCTGACATCCAGTTCCCGGCTAGCGTTAAAGGCCTCCGGCACGCCAGCCAACGGTACACGATCCTGCGGACGTTTCGGCCCTGCCAGACTGGTTTCCACCGTCGCCAAATCCAGCGCGAGCTGGCTGGTGAATACTGGTTCATCCCCGGCATTGCGCCATAGCCCCTGCTGCTTACTGTAGGCTTCCACCAGCGCAATCTGTTCTTCCGCCCGGTTGGTCAAGCGCATGTAGTCTAGCGTGATCTGGTCGATAGGGAAGAAACCGCATGTCGCGCCATATTCCGGCGCCATGTTGGCGATGGTCGCCCGATCCGCCAGCGGCAGCGAATCCAGCCCATCACCGTAAAATTCTACAAACTTGCCGACCACACCGTGTTTACGCAGCATCTGCGTGACCGTCAAAACCAGATCGGTTGCCGTGATCCCTTCTCGCATCTTGCCGCTGAGTTTGACGCCGACCACATCGGGGATCAGCATCGAGACCGGTTGCCCCAGCATCGCTGCCTCGGCTTCTATCCCGCCGACGCCCCAGCCGAGCACACCCAGGCCGTTAATCATCGTGGTGTGTGAATCGGTTCCCACCAGCGTATCGGGATAGGCAACCTGTTTGTCGCCCTGCTTTTCATACCAGATGGCCTTGGCCAGATACTCCAAATTCACCTGATGGCAAATCCCGGTTCCCGGTGGCACAACGCTAAAGTGGCTAAACGCATTTTGCCCCCAGCGCAGAAACTCATAGCGTTCACGGTTACGCGCCATTTCCAGCTGTGTGTTATCCTTGAGCGCCTCACGATCGCCGAAGTGATCAACCGTCACCGAGTGGTCAATAACCAAATCGACTGGCGACAGCGGGTTAACCTTATTCACATCGCCGCCCAACCGCTTCACCGCCGCCCGCATTGCCGCCAGATCGACCACAGCGGGCACGCCGGTAAAATCCTGCATTAATACACGCGCGGGACGGTAGGCAATTTCCCGGTCAACGTGGCCGGTTTTCAGCCAGTCCACGATCGCCTGAAGATCGTCCTGCTCGACCGTGTCGCCGTCCTGATGGCGCAATAAATTCTCCAGTAGCACCTTGAGTGACTTCGGTAATTTATCGATGCTGCCGAGCGTTTTTGCCGCCTTCGACAGGCTGTAGTAATGGTAAATCTGCTGCTGTACCGTCAGTGTGTCCAGACAAGTATCGCGAAGGTGTAATGACATGCTTCCTCCCAAATGAACTTGCTTTTAGGGTATATTCGTTATTCTGTATCGGGCGTTCAATGAATAACCAGCCTGAGCTTGCGGTCTTATTTAAAGATAACACAAACAAAAAATAACGTTTTTGCAACAAGGTGATATGAACGCAGTGATAGCCGCTAGCTATTGAAAAAAGCAGATCGAAATAAACGAGAATAGGGACATTAAGAGGACAGAAAGCCGTACGGGCAGTAAGCGGAGGATAGCGAAGAAAAAAGAGAAAAACGGCCCGAAGGCCGCCTATCTCTGAGTATTAATCTGAAGCGAATTTAGACATTCCCGGTGACCATATCAGGCGTGTCTTCGTCGGCATGCCCTTGCACTTGCTCTTCCAGGCTATGGTTTCGTTCTAGCTTGGCAACAACCGCAGTCGCCATACCGTTACCAATCACATTAGTCGCCGTACGGCCCATATCCAGGAACTGATCGATACCAATAATCAGCAGAATACCCGCCTCGGGTAAGCTGAACATCGGCAATGTCGCTGCTACTACGACAACTGCGGCACGCGCTACACCCGCCATCCCTTTACTGGTGATCATCAGCGTCAGCAGAATCAGGGTCTGCTCCGTTAAACTTAAGTGAATATTGTAAGCCTGCGCGATAAACAGAATGGCAAACGCCTGATAGATCATGGAGCCAACCAGGTTAAAGGAATACCCCAGCGGAAGTATGAAGCTGGTGATTTTTTTGGGCACGCCAAATTCACTCAGCGCCTCCATCGTTTTTGGATAAGCCGCTTCGCTACTGGCCGTAGCAAACGCCAACATGCTGGGTTCGCGCAGCAGTTTGATCAGGCCCCAGGTTGCTTTCTTACCAAGGAACAGTGCGCCAGCACCGAACATGAGTCCCCATAGCAGCGCCAACCCAAGGTAGAATTCGCCGATGACTTTGCCAAAGTCGAAGAGAAGCCCCAGACCTTCGGTCGTAATAGACGACGCCAGCGAGGAAAATACCGCCAACGGCGCTAATCGCATGACATAGTCCGTCACCCGAAACATGACTTTCGCCAGTTCCTCAACCATCGTTTCCATGGTAACGGCATGCTTGTTTTGGCCTTTCACAAAAGCCAGTGCAGAACCAAAGAACATGGAGAACACCAGAATCTGCAATATTTCATTATTCGCCATCGCTTCGACAATGCTGCGTGGAAATATATGGGCGATGAAACTTTTCAGCGTAAACCCGCCAGTGTTCACGCCAGTATCTGGCGCGATTGGCGTGCTCGGAATGGCGAGATTCATGCCAACGCCTGGCTCGAAGATATTTGCCAATAACATGCCAATAAAAAGAGAGACCACTGAAGAACAAATAAACCACACCATGGCCTTCAGCCCTATTCTGCCGACGGAAGAGGAATTCCCCATACTGGCAAGACCAGAGACCAATGTTGCGAATACCAATGGCGCAATAATCATTTTTATCAAACGAAGAAAAACATCGGTCACTAAATTAAAGTAGGAGACGACCTCTTTGGTTTGCTGATCAGTTAATACAGAATGACAACCTCCGCCGACAATAATCCCGAGAACAATAGCCAAGGCGATAAAAAACAATAACCTGTTCTTTTTCATAGTAACCTCATGGTAATGAATAGCGTCAGACAATATGCATTATTAGTAAGAACTCTCCGCTCGATGCATCATCGTAATTACCCTACGGTTCATCCCGTTTTTTCTTAATATTGTCTGTACCTTGATGCAGAATAAAATTTAACCGAGAATATTATTGTCTTCCCATCAATAATAAAAACTGAGTAACAACCCAGAGGATATAAATGGAAAATTTATAGTTAGCGCATTTTTCTCCTTCGCCACAAAAGTCATTCAACATGACTACTCCTCTTTTGTTACATGCGATAAATAAGTGGGTAATCTAACCGACATGACAATAAATTGCGTCTCTTCATACCCCCTCCTATTTACATTTTTAGATATCCATGAGGCACTAGCCTGGGGGAAATAACTTAAGTTGACGGTATCATGAAAAATACGAAACCTGTCACTAATGAAATTTTTCTTATCAAGAAATTTAATAAAAATTAATTAACATCGATAAATCACGCATCGGAAAACATCGCTCACGCCACTGATTTAACCGTATTTGCTTCAAAATCCAATAACACCATTTTATTTAGCGTGTTTGCTGCGTTATCGTCTTCCCCCCCACCGTAATCGCAATTTTGAACACCCAGAAACGTCCCTAATGCTCCGTAACGCCAATGTTTCTGCACCAGCCCCAAATGGCCGATGCCAGACGCTGCACCACGTTGCTTATCTGCTCGTTGACTCCAGCAAAACAGCCTCAACATGGCGTATAAAAATTTGACGTCGCACTGTCAAATTTGCCTAAATTTCATGCAAAAATCATACATAAGGAGTATTTTGCAAGAGGCCTCACACTCTCCCATTACGTTTTGTTGTAAAAAAACGACAGTAGTTATTCAACAATCATCAGCGCATGTGTTGATGGAAAAATAATAATAGAAAGGGGTTTTCATGAAACTGTTTTATCAGGCTGAAAGCAGTTCTCTTTTTACACACATCGTTTTGATCGAATCCAAGCTGGATTTCAAGCTAGAGAAGGTCAACCTGCGCACCAAAAAGACAGAGCGTGGAGCCGACTATATGTTCATCAACCCGAAAGGCATGGTGCCTGCGCTAGAGCTGGATGATGGTTCTATCCTGACTGAAGGTGTCGCGATCGCCGAGTACATCGCCGATCTGGTTCCACACTGTAACCTTATCGCCCCTACCGGGAGCATGGCTCGCTACCATACCCTCGAATGGCTGAATTACATTTCTGCTGAGCTGCACAAAACGTTTACGCCGCTCTTCCGTCCTGGTACGCCGGAAACCTATAAAGAGCTGCTTATGGAATATTTGCAGGTCAAATTCCGTTATATCAATCTGGTGTTAAGTGAACAGAACTATCTGGTCGCTAACCGTTTTAGTATCGCCGATGCCTACCTGTTTACCGTGATGCGCTGGGCACAGTCGCTAAAACTGGATATGTTCCGCTACCCTGCGCTGGCAGCTTACCTCGACCATATTGCCGAACGCCCTTCCGTTGCGACCGCACTTAAGGTTGAAAGGTTGAAAGGATAACACGCTATAACGCCCCGAAATTCGGGGCGTTATACATTTTACGACAGGCGAATTGCCTGGAAATGATGACGCGGATTAGCAATCCCATCCTGAGCGGCCACCAGTTGTAGCTCATATTCATCCATCTCTTTCGTCACCAGCATGACTTCGTAGACAGCCGCCGTTGTGTGCTCCAGCGCCTTATCCAATGCCACCCCCTTCAGCAAGTTAACCAGTAGCAACCCACTGGTTAAATCGCCCACGCCGACAGGCTGGCGTTCAAATTCCACCAGCGGGCGGCTGATATGCCAGGCATCCGTCGGCGTGACCAGCAACATTTCAAAGCTGTCTTCACGCTCGGCCGCTCGGCTAAGGTGCTTGACCAGAATGATTTTTGGCCCTTTTTCACACAGTGCGCGCGCAGTTTCCACGGCTTCCGCCACGTTATGCACAGTACGGCCACCGAGCAGTTCCAGTTCAGGCAGATTCGGTGCGATAATATCGGCCGCAAGCAGCGATTGCTGACAGTGAAATCCAGATACGCCAGGCGCGACAATACAGCCTTTCTCTGGCGTGCCCATCACCGGATCGCAGAAGTACAGCGCATCAGGGTTAGCGGCTTTTACTTGCCGGACAATCCCCAGAATATGTTCCCCTTGCTCCGCCGAACCGATGTAACCACTCAGCACAGCATTACAGGTTTTCAGCTTGTCGATATTCGCAATCCCCTGCACCACTTCGGTCAGGTGACTGGCAGGCATCACACACCCCGTCCAGTGGCCGTATTGGGTATGGTTCGAGAATTGCACCGTATTCAACGGCCAAACGTTTGCGCCCATCCGACGCATCGGAAACTCTGCCGCGCTGTTACCAGCATGACCAAAAACGACATGGGATTGGATGGAAAGTATATTTTTCATTAGATACAACTCGAATCCTTGCCAGCGCCTGTGCGCCTCAACTTACAAGAAGAAAGGGAGCTGGCGCTCCCTTATCGGTGATGCTTATGCTTTCCAACAGATCAGGCAGTAGTGCTTTTTACCACGACGCAGCAAGGTATAGCGATCAAACAGACGATCGGAAGCACTAAAGGTGTACTCAGGATCGGCCTGTTTTTCGCCGTTAATCGTTACCGCATTCGAGGAGATCATTGTACGGGCTTGTCCGCGTGACGGCACCAGCTCAGCACTCACCAGCGCCTGTTGCAAATCAGCGCCGTTTTCCAATTCGATAATCGGCATACCATCCTGCGCCAGTTGGGCAAAATCGTCCTGCGTCATATCCTGCAATGCGCCAGAAAACAGGCTTTGCGTAATACGGCGAGCCGCTTCCAGACCCGCTTCGCCATGTACCATACGAGTCACTTCTTCCGCCAGCACGTACTGCGCGCGTGGAGCCTTGCCGCTGTTTTTATCTTCTTCTTCCAGCGCATCGATGTCTTCAAGGCTCATGAACGTGAAAAATTTCAGGAAGCGGTACACATCGGCATCTGCCGTGTTGATCCAGAATTGGTAGAATTTGTAAGGGCTGGTTTTGCTGGCATCCAGCCAGATCGCGCCGCCTTCAGTTTTACCGAATTTCGTCCCATCAGATTTGGTGATCAACGGCACAGTCAAACCGTAAACCTGTTTCTGGTTCATACGGCGCGTCAAATCAATACCGGAGGTGATGTTGCCCCATTGGTCAGAACCACCGATTTGCAACTCGACGTTATGCTGCTTGTTCAGCGAGGCAAAGTCATATCCCTGTAGCAGGTTGTAAGAAAACTCGGTAAAGGAAATACCGACGTCATCGCGGTTTAAGCGCTGTTTAACGGCTTCTTTGTTAATCATCTGATTAACTGAGAAATGTTTGCCGACATCACGCAGGAAATCCAGCACGTTCATACTGCCGAACCAATCGTAGTTATTGGCCGCGATTGCGCTGTTTGTGCCACAGTCAAAATCCAGGAATGGAGAAACCTGACGACGGATTTTTTCTACCCATTCACCTACGGTGTCAGCCGTATTCAGCTTACGCTCCGTGGCTTTAAAGCTTGGGTCACCGATCAGCCCCGTGGCACCGCCAACCAATGCAACCGGTTTGTGGCCAGCCAACTGGAAGCGTTTCAGGCAGAGCAGCGGCACCAGATGCCCCAAATGCAAGCTGTCAGCGGTGGGATCGAAGCCGCAATACAGTGCAATTGGCCCTTGCGCCAGCCGCTCTGCTAACGCACCCTCATCCGTCACCTGAGCAATCAAGCCCCGCTCTTGCAATTGTTTAATCAGGTTACTACTCACCATCGATAACTCCATTTTTATAAAAAATAGGCTGTTACGTTCCCTATTAGGGGTACGCACAACACTGTGAGAAATGCGCAGCATACCTGCCTGCCGTCGCATGATGATTTCGCTGCCGCATTACCTTGGCAACAGGCTATAAATGCCCTATCGCCGTGCAATACCCAGTCAACGCGAAACTTCATAGGATAAAGTGCTGATGATAGGAGCGCCAGCGTTTAACACGGATATTTCGCGATTAAGGCGCTAAACGATCAATCTGCCAGCCTTCTCCCTGCCGCTGGTAGAAAAACCGATCATGCAAGCGGTGTTCACCGCCCTGCCAAAACTCCACAGAATCGATAACGACGCGATAGCCTCCCCAAAAGCTCGGCAAAGGTACTTCGCCATTCTGGAATTTTTGCTTCAACTCCAAAAATTTGCTTTCTAGCACGCCGCGCGCAGAGATCCGGCTCGACTGTTTTGACACCCATGCACCAATCTGGCTGTCTCTCGGGCGGCTATGGAAATATTTCAATACCTCCAACATGGGGAGTTTCTCCACGCGCCCCAACACCATCACCTGTCGCTCCAGCATATGCCAAGGGAACAACAAACTAATACGTGGGTTGTTTTCCAAGTGATGGGCTTTGCGGCTGCCCATGTTGGTATAAAACACCATGCCTTTCTCATCATAGTGCTTAAGCAAAACGATACGTTGATAAGGTTGTCCGAATTCATCAATGGTCGCGACGGACATCGCCGTAGGATCGGCCAGTTTCGCGTCACAGGCCTGCTTCAGCCAGCGTTCAAATAAATCCAGCGGGTTAGCGGGAAGATCGCTACGGCGCAGCCCACCACGCGTGTATTCACGGCGGATGTCGGCGATATCGGCGGGTTGAAGAGGAGTACTATCAGAGGGGGAGCGTTCCTGAGTCATAATGTCCTGCTGTCGCAATGTCGGGCCAGAAGCGGGCGAAAATCCCATTTTGCTCCCGTACCCGAAAAATCGCAATCAGCAGTAACACCGTGACCGTGTGATACCGTTACAACGGTTCCAACACGCAGTCGTCTACGATCACTCGTTCACCACGTTGGATAAATGCGCGATTGCCTTTGCTCCAGAATGTGTAGGTATCATTGCTGTATCGGACGCCAGACGCGGAGACCGCCTCAGGGAGAGTCAAACGTTCACCATCCAGAAGGAAATTCACCTGCGAAGGCGTTTCACCGCCCTGCTGTAGCGTCACGGTTAACGGCATGGTACCGCATTGGTAATGCAGCGTTTCCACCGTCTGTTTATGACCAAAATAGCTGCATCCGCTCAGCAGAATCAGCGCTGTCCCCACCAGCAATCGTTTCATTCTTTTCTCCTGTCATTCTTGTTGATGGCGGCAACTGACGCTACCGCTTATTCAAGTTTAACAAGAGGATAAACCTGAACCTCTCGGCAAAATCTGATTAATCCGCGTTGGCCGGATAAATCGCGCCTAACACCGTTTCCTGACTCGCTCCCGTTACGGACGGTAGGTTGCCCGACAGTCCCGACAGCGTGCGTGAAGCCAGCCAGGCAAATGCCAATGCTTCCATATCATCACCGCTCACGCCACATTCATCCGTCGTGCTGACTTCAATGCCCGGTAGCAGCGCCGAGAGACGCGTCATGATGAGCGGATTACGCGCCCCGCCGCCACAAACCAGTAAACGTTCGCATCCACCGACCAGCAACACCTGTTCGGCGATGCTCGTTGCGGCTAATTCAACCAGCGTTGCCTGAACATCCTGCGGTGCCATCGGCGGCAATCCAGCCAGCATTTTTTCCAGCCAACCCAGGTTGAAATACTCCCGTCCGGTACTTTTGGGCGCACGTAACGCAAAGTAAGGATCGCTCAACATCCGGCGGAGTAATAGCGGATTCACCTGCCCGCTTATCGCCCACACGGCGTCTTTATCATACGGTTGTGCACGGTGCCGCCAGATCCAAGCATCCAGCAGCATATTTCCGGGCCCCGTGTCGTAACCACGTACAGGCCCGCCCGGCACCAACAGCGACAGATTGGCGATTCCCCCGATATTAAGCACGATACGCCGTTCGACAGGATGTAGCAGCAACGCATGGTGGAACGATGGCACCAACGGTGCGCCTTGCCCGCCATAAGCCACGTCACGGCGGCGAAAATCCCCCACAGTCGTAATGCCTGTCAATGCCGCTACGCGGTTATTGTCGCCTATCTGCAACGTACAGGGCGCCTCACCCGTGGGCTCATGCCAAACCGTCTGCCCGTGGCAGCCAATTGCCGTAATATCCTGAGCGCCCAACGCTGTCTCTTTAAGCAGCGCCAGCACAGCTTCGGCAAACAAGATACCCAGCCGCGTATCCAACTGCCCCAGCGCCGACAGCGTCACCGCCTGCCCCTGACACATCCCCAGGATGGCCATTTTGATGTCCTGCGGTATCGGGTGACAGTAACTGGCCTGCTGAGCAACTGTATGTTCGTCAATCGCGGCTAGCACAACATCCACACCATCCAGGCTGGTGCCGGACATTACGCCAATATATCTGCCTGATCTCATTATGTAGCCTTTGACTCTATGGGATAAAAAGAGAAAACCGCTAACAACCGTTGCCTCGAGAATAAAAGTAGCACGTTAACACGCTGAATTATTAAATTTTTTGCGTTTTTTCTACACGGTCTAGGTTTTAACCAAATAAGGGTTTTTGATAATATTTGCTACAAAAAAGCCACTGTTCGTGCGATTTACTTCTCTATTTATACGCAATTTAAGCGCACCATTATATTCTGAAAAAAAGAGTAAAAAGAGTGGCATGCTACACTGAGCCAGACCATAATTTATTGGTATAACACGATGTCGGCCAGGGCTGAAGCCAACCCGACATATTCGCTATTAAGGAGTTTGTATTATGATGAAGCGTTTACTTGTGGTTACCCTTGCTGGTATCACGCTGGCTGGTTGTGCTAATACCAGTACGCTTTCAGGTGATGTTTACAGTGCGTCCGAAGCTAAACAGGTGCAGACCGTTACCTACGGTACGATTGTTTCTACGCGCCCGGTTCAGATTCAGGCGGGAGAGGATTCTAATGTGATCGGCGCGCTGGGCGGTGCCGTACTGGGTGGTTTCCTGGGCAACACTATCGGCGGCGGTTCTGGGCGTAGTCTGGCAACAGCTGCCGGTGCGGTAGCCGGTGGGGTCGCGGGTCAAAGCGCAACGAGTGCGCTGAACCGCACACAGGGAGTAGAGTTGGAAATTCGTCGTGATGACGGTAGTACCATCATGGTAGTACAGAAACAAGGCGACACGAAATTTAGCGTAGGTCAACGCGTTGCTATGGCCAGCAATGGCCGCAACATCACCGTTTCCCCACGGTGATGTTATGTGACGATCGCCGCCAACTGCGGCGATCGTCACAACGAATAATCAACTCCCAGAATGAGTAACCAATAACAGGTATTGGTAATATTACCGGGATTTAATTCTCCCTCTGCGTAACCCAAATTTAGCTACGCTTGATTTTCATGTAATGCCAATATATTTTTCTCAAGGCGCGCAACCAGCAGCGCTAATTCATCGACCTGCTCCGGCGTAATTCCAAATAATACTTCATTACGTGTATGGCTAATTACTCCATTGACTGCCTGTATGATCGGCTCTGCCGATTCAGTCAGCATAATACGTTTTGCCCGACGATCGTGTGCACAAACGTGGCGAGTGATTAACCCTTTCTCCTCAAGCTGATCCAGTGTTCGGACTAATGAGGGTTGCTCAATACCTATCGCTTTGGCCAGTTGAATCTGTGATTGGCCTGGGGGTAAATGGTATATGTTATGCAGCGTAATCCAGTGCGTCTGAGTCAGTTCAAGTGGTTTTAACCGATGATCGACTAGCGCACGCCATACGCGCACCAGACGGGCTAAATCAGATCCTAATGGCAATTCCATCACCTCTCCTTATTGTTAGCACGCTAAGTTATATCCCTGGATTGCAATCAACTCTGATTTATAAAATAAGAAACGACTTTATTGTTGTAAAAATAGAACCATCGAGAAATGGATTCTATCAAATAAAAGTCTTTTAAAAATGATCTCAGGCTTATTTTATTCAATCGAACGCTCCTGCGTTGCTTAAACAAAATTTCACGTGAATAGACCATCTCAGACAAGATGACTTAAAACAACGATGGCTGAAGAGACTCTGCTGGCGTATCGGTTTTCTCTGAACGCTGTGACCGTTTCATTCTCTGCCGACACAAACGCAGCACATCCTGTTTCTGCGCATCACTCATTTGGCCCCAACTAAAGCGCTCATTACGACTGCGAAAGCAACCGCGACAATACCCGCCTTCATCTGCCTGACAAATACCACGGCATGGATTAGGAACCACAAAGAGTTCAAGTTGCTCTGGCACAACACCTCCTGCGACAACTCTATTTATTGAAGCCCTGTTCTTTACCGCTGGCAAGTCCAAATGGACAGTCACAATGAAAATAATTAGGTAGCCATTGTAATAACTAACGATTTTTTTACACGCCAGTCGATCTAAAAGTGACCCACCGCGCTATTTCCCCCCTCCTATTGGTACGTTTTAACACAAACCTTACTACCGTGTCGCTTTTTTAGCATCATCCCAACAGTTTGGACTCGGCAGAGCCGTAACGCTATACTTCCCTTTTGTTGCACTTTATTAACGAGGACACTATGCGTTTACTTCACACTATGCTGCGTGTTGGCGATTTACAACGTTCTATCGATTTCTATACTCAGGTTCTAGGCATGCGCGTGCTGCGTACCAGTGAGAATACCGAATACAAATACACGCTGGCTTTCGTCGGTTATACCGAAGAAAGTGAAGGTGCGGTTATCGAACTGACCTACAACTGGGGTGTCGACAGCTATGATCTGGGCAACGCCTATGGTCATATCGCATTGGGCGTTGACGATGTTGCCGCAACCTGTGAGCGTATCCGTAAAGCGGGGGGCAATGTCACGCGTGAAGCCGGCCCGGTCAAAGGCGGCACAACCGTCATCGCGTTCATTGAAGATCCAGACGGCTATAAAATTGAATTGATCGAAAATGTCCACGCGGGTAACGGCATCGGCCACTGATATATCTCGCATGCTACAGGTGCTGCATCGGCACCTGTTCTCCCCCCTCTTCTTCTACCACCTTCGGCGTTTGAACGGCAACAGCATGCTGCATCTCCAGTCAAAATTTGCAATAATGCGCGCTGCGTTTTGCTAACAATTAAGAGACAAATGGCTGATAAAAGTGATCTGAATGCCCTGAGCGGCCGTTTTCGTGGGTTTTACCCGGTAGTGATTGATGTTGAAACCGCCGGATTTAATGCGAAAACCGATGCCTTGCTAGAGGTTGCGGCGGTAACATTAAAAATGGATCAAGACGGTTGGTTGAAGCCAGATGAAACGCTACATTTTCATGTTGAACCATTCGAAGGTGCTATCCTCGAACCCGCTGCGCTGGCGTTTAACGGCATTGACCCTACCAATCCGCTACGCGGTGCCGTGAGCGAATATGATGCGCTGCACGACATTTTCAAAGTCGTGCGCAAAGGGATCAAAGAGCAAAACTGCAACCGTGCCATTATCGTGGCGCATAATGCTACATTCGACCATAGTTTCATGATGGCGGCAGCGGAGCGCTGTAGCCTGAAACGCAACCCGTTTCATCCTTTCGCCACCTTCGATACCGCGGCACTCAGCGGGCTGGTGTTAGGACAAACCGTCCTTGCTAAGGCCTGTATTACCGCGGGTATTGCATTTGACTCCAGCCAGGCACATTCCGCACTGTATGACACCAACCAAACGGCCTTGTTGTTCTGTGAGTTGGTTAATCGCTGGAAACGTCTGGGCGGGTGGCCGATTGCGCAGGAAGAACATGTGCTGGAAGACGCGTCAGTTGAAGACTGAAAAGACGGGAAAATCAGAGATAAAAGAACGGGTGCCATAAGGCACCCGCTGGAAGGATTTACGCTCGCATGGTAATGACATGTGGCATCGTCATTACATCAAAAGAACGCATCACTCTTGATCGGCCTGCTGCGCTTTGTACTTGTCGGCCGTTTCTTTGATCAGCGGTTGCAGTTCACCACGCTGGAACATTTCAACTACGATATCACAACCGCCAATCAGCTCGCCGTCAACCCACAACTGCGGGAATGTCGGCCAATTCGCATATTTCGGCAGCTCAGCGCGAATATCCGGATTCTGTAAAATATCAACATACGCAAAACGCTCGCCGCATGCAGACAACGCCTGAACCGTCTGTGCGGAAAAACCACAGCTTGGCAATTTAGGGGAGCCTTTCATGTACAGCAGAATCGGGTTTTCAGCAATTTGGCGCTGAATTTTTTCAATTGTCGGTGTCGTCATCTTCTTGCTTCCTTAAACCTATAGGATGGCTAACGTCCAAAACGCTAGCCATGAGCCGCCGTCAGAGGTACTACGACAGCGACATTGACTCAGTGATATTGTACCGATGCCACCAGCCACAAAAAAACGCCATTTTTTGTAGGGGTATTTTCCCTGCACGTTATTCGCCATTGATGAAATCAACGCCAGAACGCGTTGATAAATCAATCGAAAAAACAACTATTAATGTTTTTTCACTATTCTGTATGAATAAAGCGGCCATGCCCACTTTTTTATGCCGCCGTTTTCAGGAATACTGTGCGGATTGAGCGAGTTAAGGATTATGTTCGGTTACTTTTATCATGCGCTTGTTTATTACTCTTTTTATATTATTTTTCAGCAATCTATCCCTGAACGTCGTTCAGGCTGCGCCGCATACCCCACATTCTGCGCTAAAGAAAAGCACCGTTGAAGAAACCAATAAGAAAAGCCGTCAAACAAAGGGTAATGCGAAATCACCGACACCAATCAAAAGCAAAAAACCAGAACCTACCGCTGCCATTACGAAAACCACCCCCCGCAGCGCGAACAAATCAACAGAAAAAAAGCTGTCACGGACGCAAAGCAGCACACCCGCACTAGTGAAAAAAAACCTCAAAAAGCTGAAGCCTGAAAAACAGAAGCAGACAACCGCACAGGTCAGAGTCAAAACCGGGCTGAAGAAGACGGCGCTTAAGACAAAAGCGGAGAAAGATCCGGCCCCTAGAGAAAAAGGCATGGCGCTGAGTGCGGCGCATAAAAAGCGTTATCAGCATGCCAAAACGACAGCAATGAATAAGTTGATGAGCCAGATAGGCAAGCCTTACCACTGGGGTGGCTCATCTCCCTTTACCGGATTCGACTGTAGCGGACTGGTCTATTATGCGTACAAAGATGTCGTTAAGATCCAGATTCCACGTACCGCTAACGAAATGTATCATCTGCATGATGCCGCTCCGATTAAAAAGAGCGAGCTGGAAAGCGGCGATTTGGTCTTCTTCCGTATCAATAATCGCGGCGCAGCCGATCACGTCGGGGTTTATCTGGGAGAAGGGAAGTTTATCCAGTCGCCGCGTACAGGTTCAGATATTCGTATCAGCAAGTTGAGTGAAGATTATTGGCAGGAGCACTACGTTGGCGCGCGTCGCGTGGTAACACCACAGACGATTCGTTGAGAAACAGATTACATAAATCGATTCAGACACATTTTATGCAATATAAACGTGTCTGATATACCAAAACCACACAGAAGCATCGTTCGGTTAGTTCAGCACCGCAACAAAACTGAACACAATGATCATCGCCAGTGCGCCAACCGTTGTCAGCAAAGACATCTTTAGATCTGTATTCATAAACCACTCCTTATTAACGAACAAATTTTACCTGAAAGAGGAAACCGCCCTTTACAGCGAACCCATTCAGGCGCTTAAATCCACAAACAATAGGGTTATTACGATTCTTTCATAATTTCAGTGAAAAATCTCGGACGAATGCATCACTAATAGTATAAATTAGCCCTTTCACTTTCATGATAAATCGGACACAATCCGCTGTTTATGAAAGCGCTGCGTATCGGTCGAAAAACGTCAAGCCTGATCCCTTCGGTATAACATTCGGCATTCTCCTTCTGAAATCCTGTTTTTTAGCTTAGAAGAAGAACTTTAAACGCAGGCAAACGATTAACAATATACTTACGTCTGTAACAGGTAAGTTCAGGAGTCATTTTTAGATGGCAACGATTAAAGATGTGGCAAAACGTGCTGGCGTTTCCACCACAACCGTATCGCACGTGATCAATAAAACACGTTTCGTCGCCGAAGAGACTAAGGCAGCCGTCAGGGCGGCAATCAAAGAATTACACTATTCGCCCAGCGCCGTCGCCCGCAGCCTCAAAGTTAATCACACTAAATCAATCGGTTTGCTGGCCACATCCAGCGAAGCCCCCTATTTCGCCGAGATCATCGAAGCCGTCGAAAACAGCTGCTATGCCAAAGGCTACACGCTGGTGCTGTGTAATTCGCATAACGACATCGGTAAGCAGCGCGCTTATCTCTCCATGCTGGCGCAAAAACGCGTGGACGGTCTCCTGGTGATGTGCGCCGAATATCCACCAGAGCTGTTGGCGATGCTGGAAGATTACCGCAGCATTCCGATGGTCGTGATGGACTGGGGACAGATACACAGCGATTTTACCGATACGATTATCGATAACGCCTTTGAAGGCGGTTATATGGCAGGCCGCTACCTGATCGAACGCGGTCATCGGGATATCGGTGCCATCCCCGGCATTCAGGAACGCAACACCGGCAGCGGGCGCTACCTCGGCTTTTTAAAAGCCTTGAAGGAAGCAGACATTACTGTACGCGAAGAGTGGGTGGTTCAGGGCGATTTCGAGCCGGAATCCGGTTATAAAGCCATGCATCAGATTCTCGCGCAGAAACAGCGACCAACGGCCGTATTCTGCGGCGGCGATATCATGGCGATGGGCGCTATCTGTGCGGCAGACGAACTGGGTCTACGCGTGCCGCAGGATATTTCGGTGATCGGTTATGACAACGTGCGCCACGCGCGTTTCTTTACGCCGGCGCTGACCACCATTCATCAGCCCAAAGAGCGACTAGGTCAATCCGCCTTCGCGATGTTGCTGGATCGTATTACCAGTAAGCGGGAAGATGCGCACGTCATTGAAGTCCATCCGACGTTAATTGAGCGACGCTCTGTGGCAGACGGCCCTTACCTCGACTATCGCCGCTAAACGCGGCGACACGATACAGACAACTTTCTTATTCCAGCCAGTTCTCCTTTATGCTTCAGCCAATTTTCTTGTATGCTGGCTGAAGTCGTTCTAAATTAAATACCGCGTTTCATTTTCTCTGGTGACAACCGATACGTCGGCTGCGATAAGTGCTGTCCAGGTATGTTTTACGATACTTTTACACGTGAAAAGTTAAGGAGACATGATGGGTTTACCTTATACAGAAGAATGGGATAACGATATCGCTCCCTGGTTCCACATCGTGCAGGACATGTTGGATGCAGCGGATATCACCATAAACGGCCCTCGCCCTTTTGACATCCACGTAACCCATCCCGGCTTTTTTAAACGTATTCTGCGTGAAGGAGCGCTGGGATTGGGAGAAAGTTACATGGACGGATGGTGGGAATGTGAACGACTTGATATGTTTTCCCATCGCGTCCTGCGTGCGGGGCTGGAGGCGAAACTGCCCCGCCGTCTGCACGATCTTACGCGAGTAGCCCTTTCTCGTGTCATGAATCCGCAATCCCGCAGACGCGCTCAGATTGTTGGCAAAGCGCATTACGATTTAGGCAATGACCTCTTTACCCTGATACTGGATCCTTACATGCAATACTCCTGTGCTTACTGGAAACAAGCACAGACGCTGGAACAGGCACAGGAAGATAAACTCGCCATGATTTGCGAAAAGCTTCAGTTAAAATCGGGAATGACGTTGCTGGATATTGGCTGCGGCTGGGGAGGACTTGCAGAATTCGCAGCTCGCCACTACGGTGTGTCGGTTTATGGTGTCACCATTTCCAGAGAGCAGCAGATGCTGGCACAACAGCGTTGTCAGAATCTGAATGTCACGATTGATCTACAGGATTACCGCGATCTCGATCGGCAATTCGACCGCGTGGTGTCGGTAGGCATGTTTGAACACGTCGGGCCACGCAACTATGATCGCTATTTTCGCGTCGTACGGCGTAACCTAAAGCCTAACGGGCTGTTTCTGCTGCATACCATCGGAGCCAATAAGACCGATCCACATGTCGATCCCTGGATTCATAAATACATCTTCCCCAACGGCTGCATTCCCTCTATACAACATATTGCACAGGCAAGTGAGCCTTATCTGGTGATGGAGGACTGGCACAATTTCGGGGCCGATTACGATCGTACATTAATGGCGTGGCATACGCGCTTTCAGCAAAGTTGGCCACAGCTTTCCACTCACTATCCTGCCCGCTTCCGCCGGATGTTCAGCTACTACCTTAACCTCTGTGCCGGTGCCTTCAGAGCAAGAACGCTCCAACTCTGGCAAGTGTTGTTCAGCCTGGAGGGAATCGAAGGGGGAATACGCGTCTCACGCTGACAGAAAAGAAAAAACCGGACGAGGCTGTTCGTCCGGCTTACGAGAACAGGCAACGCAGAAATTACTCTTCTTTGCCCAAGTCGCTCACCTGCTTGCTCGCCAACACGCGCTCAACCGTATCCACCACAGCCTGGGTCTGCGGATCGATTTCAATATTAATGCGATGTCCCAGACGTTTCCGTCCCAGCGTAGTGCGATTCAGCGTTTCGGGAATTAAATGCACGCAGAAACGCCCACGCGTCACTTCCCCTACCGTCAGGCTGATACCATCAATCCCGACGAAGCCTTTATGCAGCACGTATTTCATCAGCGCTTCATCTGCCAGACGGAACCAAATCTGATGGTTATTCTCTGAAACCTGAATCTTCACCACTTCCGCCGTACACATAATATGGCCCGACATGACGTGTCCACCGATCTCGTCACCAAACTTCGCGGCACGCTCAATATTCACGACATCGCCTTCATGAATATCGCCCAGATTCGTTAATCGCAGTGTTTCTTTCATGAGATCGAAGCTGACGCGATCGCCGTCAATGGCGGTTACCGTCAGGCAGCAGCCATTGTGCGCCACCGAGGCACCGGGTACAAGTCCAGGCAGCAGATCGTGCGGGAGTTGGACAACGTGCGTGCGAAAGTTGGATTTTTCTTCAATCGACACCACTGGCGCGGTGCCCTGAACAATACCGGTAAACATACGGTTTGCCTCTTAAAAACAAAGAAATGATTTTGTGCAGTGTGCCCGATATTTAGCTGAAAACCAAACCGGAATACCGCACACCACATTGCTATCGGAACCGTAGCGTAACAAAAAGAATATATTCTCTTCCATGCTGGTTTACTTTCGTTAAGTCGTTACAATGATCCTCTCTTTATCCCGATCTGTTTCTTATATCTGAGTTATTTATTCCGCCGTCAAGTCATTCAAGGAAGGTATCCGTGCAACAGTATCTGACAGAAGCGCGTAAATTATCGGCGCTTGCTGTTCCTGTCATTATTGCGCAAGTGTCTCAAACATCAATGGGCGTCGTTGACACCGTCATGGCTGGTGCCTATAGCGCCACCGATATGGCCGCCGTTGCTGTAGGAACGTCTATCTGGCTACCCGCTATTCTTTTTGGTCACGGTCTGCTGTTGGCGCTGACGCCTGTTGTCGCACAGCTCAACGGTTCCGGCCGACGCGATCGCATCTCGCATCAGGTGCGGCAAGCCTTTTTCCTAGCCGCTATTATTTCTGTCTTTACGATGCTGATGCTGTATCAGGGGGAATATGCCATTAACCTGATGAGCGACGATTCGCCAGAGCTGGCGGAAAAGGCCATTGGCTACCTGCATGCGCTGCTGTGGGGCGTACCTGGCTATCTGTTCTATCAGGTTTTGCGCTGCCAGTGCGAAGGGCTGTCCAAAACCTACCCTGGCATGATGATTGGATTCATCGGGTTATTAATCAATATCCCGATCAACTATGTCTTTATCCACGGTAAATTTGGCATGCCCGAACTGGGCGGCGTAGGCTGCGGCGTCGCTACCGCATCGGTTTATTGGATCATGATGCTGTTGATGATGGCCTATACCCAACACACTTCCTGGCTACGCGACATCCGGCTGAATCGTCCGGCATTCCGCCCGGATTTTTCCGTATTAAAGCGCCTGTTTGGCCTCGGTTTACCCATCGCGCTGGCGCTGCTGTTTGAAGTCACCCTGTTTGCCGTAGTGGCGCTGTTGGTGTTACCGCTGGGCGTTGTCGATGTGGCAGGTCACCAGATTGCCCTGAATTTCAGTTCGCTGATGTTCGTCCTTCCGCTCTCGGTTGGCGTCGCCACCACCATTCGTGTCGGACATCGGTTAGGGGAAGGTTCGGTCGAGAACGCTCGCATTGCCGCGCATACCGGCATTCTGGCCGGCGTGGCGTTAGCCAGCTGTACGGCCATTTTCACCACGCTGCTGCGTGAGCCTATCGCGCTGCTCTACAATCAGGACCCGCTGGTGGTGGCAATGGCTTCTCAGCTCATGCTGTTGGCTGCCGTTTATCAAATTTCCGATGCCGTTCAGGCCATCGGCAGCGGCGTATTGCGCGGGTATAAAGATACCCGGTCGATTTTCTATATTACGTTCACGGCATACTGGATGCTGGGGTTACCAAGCGGCTATCTTCTGGCCTTGACGGATATCGTCGTACCGCGCATGGGGCCTGCGGGTTTCTGGTGTGGTTTCATCATTGGTTTGACAGCAGCAGCCGTGATGATGGTGACCCGCATTCGTTTTCTTCAGCGCCAGCCTGCCGCACAGATTTTAGCGCGCGCCGCCCGCTAGATAACGTTTATCCATTTTGAGTCGAAAAAAACGGCGAAATGGACACAAGCACAGCAATCGCACTGGTAAGAGCACAAAATTGCATTTTTCCTCTTGCCAGTTTTCCCCTTGCTCGCTACTATTCGCCTCGCTGTCAGACAAGCAGAACGGTATCTTAATGCGTTCATAGCTCAGTTGGTTAGAGCACCACCTTGACATGGTGGGGGTCGTTGGTTCGAGTCCAATTGAACGCACCATTCCCTATTTTCGGTATAATTTACTTTCCACCATTTCTTACTGAAAATAAACGGCTATATCCTCTGTTGCATCTGCTTTATTATCTTCCCGCAATATCGATTTAATTCCGTCTACCCCTGGCCTGCTATTCAGGTTGTTCAGCGTCCTATGTGATGCTGTCCCGAATATTTAGCGAGGTGATGATGCAGCAAAGAAAGCCCCCCGCTGTTCAAGGAATTTGCCGCTCCGTTCAGGGAGTTTATGTTGAAACTGAAGAAACAGTCTGCTGCCGGATAAATTGAATAGGTATCACGGCGGAACATAATGCGCCCCACGCCGCATCAATACCAGCATGGAGCGCGTTTATGCCTTACTCTGCCAGATCGAAGCGATCCGCATTCATCACTTTCACCCAGGCAGCAACAAAGTCATTCACAAACTTTTCTTTATTGTCGTCCTGTGCGTACACCTCGGCGTAAGAACGCAAAATGGAATTGGAACCAAAGACCAAATCCAGACGCGTCGCCGTCCATTTGACTTCACCCGTTTTACGATCGCGGATTTCATACAGGTCTTTACGGTAGGGCTTCCACGTGTATTTCATATCGGTCAGGTTGACGAAGAAATCATTCGTCAGCGCACCCTCACGATCGGTGAATACACCGTGCTTAGCGCCGCCATAGTTCGTTCCCAGTACGCGTAATCCACCAACCAGCACCGTCATCTCATTCGCCGTTAACCCCATCAGTTGAGTGCGATCGAGCATCAACTCTTCCGGGCTCACGGCATAATCTTTCTTCAACCAGTTGCGGTAGCCATCGTGGATTGGTTCGAGAACATCGAAAGACTCCGCATCGGTCAGGGCATCGGTGGTGTCGCCGCGTCCCGGTGCAAACGGCACAGTGATATTCATACCAGCGGCTTTCGCGGCTTTCTCAATCCCCACATTACCGGCCAGCACAATGGTATCGGCCACGCTAGCTCCGGTTGCAGCCGCAATGCTTTCCAGCACGACTAACACGCGCGCCAGACGCTCAGGTTCGTTCCCGACCCAGTCTTTCTGTGGAGCAAGACGAATACGCGCACCGTTGGCACCGCCGCGCATATCGGAACTGCGGAACGTGCGGGCGCTATCCCAGGCGGTTGTTACCAGCTCGCTAATGGACAGGCTACTTTCCGCAATGCGGGCTTTGACAACATCGACATCATAATCGGTACGTCCTGCCGGAACCGGGTCCTGCCACAGTAAATCTTCCTGCGGCACATCTGGACCTAAGTAACGCGCTTTCGGTCCCATATCGCGGTGCGTCAGTTTGAACCATGCGCGGGCAAACACCTCGGAGAAATAAGCCTGATCCTGATAGAAACGCTCGGAAATCTTGCGATATTCCGGGTCAACTTTCAGCGCCATATCGGCATCGGTCATCATCGGGTTGTAACGGATAGACGGGTCTTCAACATCCACCGGTTTGTCTTCTTCTTTAATGCTGACAGGTTCCCACTGCCATGCACCCGCCGGACTCTTTTTCAGTTCCCATTCATGATTCAGCAACATGTGAAAGAAACCGTTATCCCACTGCGTTGGATGCGTTGTCCAGGCACCTTCCAGCCCACTAGTGACAGTGTAACGACCTTTACCCGTTCCCGTCGGGTTATGCCAGCCAAGTCCTTGCTCTCCAACATCCGCACCTTCCGGTGCCGCCCCCAGCAGACTGGCGTCGCCATTACCGTGGGTTTTACCTACCGTGTGTCCGCCCGCGGTCAAGGCAACGGTTTCTTCATCATTCATCGCCATACGAGAGAACGTCACGCGCATATCCTGTGCGGTCCGCAGCGGATCGGGATTGCCATCGACGCCTTCCGGGTTAACGTAAATCAGCCCCATCTGCACAGCAGCCAGCGGGTTTTCCAGCGTGGTGCGATCGTCGCTGCTATAGCGCTCAGTGCTCTTCGCCAGCCACTCTTTTTCGGAACCCCAGTAGACGTCTTTTTCCGGGTGCCAGATATCTTCACGTCCAAAGGCGAAGCCGAATGTTTTCAGTCCCATAGATTCGTAAGCGATATTACCCGCCAGAATAATCAGGTCCGCCCAACTGAGTTTATTGCCGTACTTTTTCTTGATTGGCCAAAGTAAACGACGCGCTTTATCAAGGCTGACGTTATCCGGCCAGGAGTTGAGCGGTGCAAAACGCTGGTTACCGGTTCCACCACCGCCGCGACCATCGGCAGTACGGTAAGAACCCGCTGAGTGCCAGGCCATACGAATCATCAGGCCGCCGTAGTGTCCCCAGTCCGCTGGCCACCACTCTTGGCTGTCGGTCATCAGTGCATGCAGGTCTTTCTTGAGGGCCTCGACATCAAGGGTTTTCAGGGCATCGCGGTAGCTGAAATCGCTGCTTAACGGGTTAGTCTTGCTGTCGTGCTGATGAAGAATGTCGAGATTGAGGGCATTTGGCCACCAGTCCGTATTTGATGAGCCAGCAGAAGTATTTCCGCCGTGCATAACCGGACACTTGCCGGCTGGTTTCGTTTTATTCTCGTCCATCATTATCTCCAGTATGTTGCATTGCCTTAATCGCTGCGCAAGAAGGCGGGTCGTTCTCCGATAGCGCTACCAGATCCCTCACCTATTCCCTCTTCTTGATGCAAGACAGTGCCAGAGTCTCCCTATGATTTATAATTGTATATGCTAACTTCTGCGATAGCTTAAGCTGATGAAAAGCAGCTCAACCACGCATTTTTCCTATCTGGATCAATAATCTTACTGATAGAACGGCCTGCGATAATGAGCCTGCTTACCATAGATAATGCCGACTGTTTAAGGAACGCGATACCAGGCGCTCCCCAATAACCTACAGCGACGGCGAACAGAGTATGAACTGGGTAGTTTCAGCGCGTTTCCCTAAGCGGATCGGAAAGCCGTTCCACAGGCCCGCACCATTGCTCACGTACAGATGCATACCATCCACATTATAGCTATCGGACACATAGCCTTCATTCGCCAACTGCGTCACCCAGTGCATGCCCAACACCTGGCCGCCGTGCGTATGACCAGAGAGTTGTAAATTCGCCCCGGCACGCGCATTCTCTTTCGTCCCTGTTGGCCGATGGCTGAGCAGAACCACGGCGCTATCTGGCGATATTCCATTGAGCGCAGCGCCAGTATCCGGCAGTGGCTGTTGAAAATCTAGAGGGCGATAAGCCCGGTAATGACATGAAACACGGATGTTTTTCTCTCTTTATCGATTATTCTCGTGAACATATCAGATAACGTCATGCTGTAAGACCAGACAATTCAAACAAAACAGCAGACGCTAATAGAAACCAGTCCATACCCAGTTCTCCTTACACAGTGAATATGGATCGTCCCATGAATCCTTTTCGCGTCATGGGGTCGTCCCCTGTTAGGCATGCTATGCCGCGATACGATAACGTTGCAGCATCCGGGAGTAAAATCAGTGCGTAAACGGTCCGCCAATCGACGAGACCGCATAAAAATGAACAGCCACAGCGGCATATTTTGCTGAAGCCGCCGCATCATTCGACGAATCCGGCTAAACATTCGACACTTGAAAGAGGATGATAAACAAAGCGCTTGCCACTCGCGCCGGAGCCGTCCATAATAGCGCCCATTCCAAACACTGGAATGAAGAAAAGCATTTTAATCAAAACGTTACTGATTAAAATGTGATCTCCTGTACGACCGTAGCTCAGTTGGTTAGAGCACCACCTTGACATGGTGGGGGTCGGTGGTTCGAGTCCACTCGGTCGTACCAATTCGCGTTCTGTAATTTTAACCTACGCCCGTAGGTTGATGAATGTGAATTGACACTTATCCCACATAAATTATTTTCACGCCGTAGATACGTTACATATTCAAAAAATATTACGAATTATTCGTAATAATGATACATCCCCCTAGAACCTACCTAATTTAATAACTGAAAATTGCTGATGCCTTCAATGAGTAGAACATGTACTTTTCGATGAAGGACCCGATGACTTTTTCATGAAGCTCAACAGAGCGAGAAAAGCAGAGGGTTTTGCGGGCCAAACGTTTCAGCCCCGTTCTCAGCGTCAGGTTGTTGCGCTCAATGTGCTGAGTAAAAATCTTGCCGATCAAATGCTCTTTCGGAAGCTCTCTGGCATAGCTTCCCCATTCATCTGTGGCCAGCATTCCGATGTTAAAGGGCCTGAGCAGTGCCAGTCATTCACAACAGATTTCATCGTTACGTGGCCCAAAAGTGTAGGCCAGAACGCCCCCCGTTTTCGAGTTGTACACGAACCCGAGCTAGTGCTGGCAGGCCTTGCTGCCGATAAAACTCCATTGTTCATCCCGTTCACAGATAAACGTCACGTCAGCACGGGCTACCGAAGATGAGGAGACTCGTCGTGGCGAGAGTTTTTTAACGTCCGGATGACGGTGTTGATACCGGCTTTCAGTGTTCTGGCGGTATCGCGCCCCCCGGCACCGTTGAAAGCCACTTCGGTTATCAGCTCTTTAACTCCGGGTTTGCGGGCTTCATAAAGGTAAGTGAGCTTGAAAGACGCGGTGAACAGCAACGGTCGTGTCCTTTGGGAGCTGTCCATGACGATAAACCTGAGCAGACTGACAACGGGGACAATAAACGGTAACGCTGACTATGGGTAAACCTCAAAAGCGAGGATTATCATTACATTCAAACAATTAGAGGCATCACCAATTATATAAAAACAACAACATAAATTAATTCATGACAGATGATAAAAAATTAAATGGGCTCCATTTTATGGAGCCCATTTTTCTAATAATTAATCTAAAGCATACGCAATCACATAGTCACCACGATCCGGAGACTGGCGAGCACCTCCTGCTGAGATCAGAATATACTGTTTACCATTTTTTGGTGAAATATAACTGATTGGCCCACCTTGGGAACCCACAGGTAAACGAGCTTTCCAGACCTCTTTCCCGGTCGCACTGTCATAAGCGCGCAGATAGTAATCCTGGGTACCGGCAATAAAGACCAAACCGCCCTGGGTTGCTAACGTACCGCCTAGTGTTGGCATGCCAACCGGCATCTGTGCTTTCATCTTGATGCCAAATGGCCCGGTGTCCTGAACCGTACCGACAGGAACCTGCCAAACGATTTTTTTAGTTTTCATATCGATTGCTGAGAGCGAACCGAATGGTGGCTTCTGGCAAGGAATACCTAAAGGTGACATAAAGCGATTTTTATTGACGCTGTACGGTGTCCCCTTCAGAGGCACTGCCCCCATGCCGGCATTCACAGACTCCCCGCCGTTACTGGCTGCTGCATTCTCATTATCCGCTTTAATCATCTGCACCCAGAGACCCAAACGCATGTCGTTAACAAACATATACTGATGCGTTGGATCAAATGAGATGCTTCCCCAGTTCATTCCACCTAAAGATCCCGGAAAACTGAGTGATACATCGGTGCCCGGTACGGTAAACAGACCATCGTAACGCATGGATTTAAACCCGATGCGGCAAGCCAGCAGGTCAAACGGCGTGGCGCCCCACATGTCGGACTCTGTTAAAGTCTGGTTACCAATCTGTGGCATGCCGACGGAGAACGGCTGTGTAGCAGTATACTGCTCACCTGGAATGCTGCCTTTTTTGATCGGTTTCTCTTCAACTTTGGTCAACGGTTTGCCCGTTTCACGTTCAAGCACCCAGATCATACCGGTTTTAGCACCAATAACCACAGCCGGTCGTGTAGAGCCATCGTCCATTGGGAAATCAACCAGGCTAGGCTGCATGGGTAAATCGAAATCCCACAAGTCGTTATGAACAGTTTGATACACCCACTTTTCTTTACCTGTTGTCGCATCAAGGGCCAGAATCGATGCACCATACTTGTGATCAAGTGCAGTACGATCGGCGCCCCACAGGTCTACAGAAGAGCTGCCCATTGGGATGAATACCGTGTTCATCTCTGGATCATATGACATCGGTGCCCAAGAGTTCGGGGTACTGCGCGCATAGGTCTGTCCAGGTTCTAACGTTTTGATGGTGGGATCATTGCTACCCGGATCAAATGCCCAACGCATTTTTCCACTGATCACATCAAACCCGCGTAACACACCTCCGGGCATATCTGTCTGAACGTTATCCGCCACACGGCCGCCAACCACCACAGTGGTTCCCGCAACAGTTGGGGCAGAAGTGAGCTGGTACTGAGGATCAGGCGCATCCCCGAGCCCTGCTTTTAAGTCAACTTGACCATTGTCACCAAAAAATTGACAAAACTCTCCAGTATCCGCATTGAGCGCAATCAGACGTGCATCAATGGTATTCATCAAAATACGGCGCTGACAGGTGTCACCCGGCTGAAGTGTAACCACATCAACAGGCGTTGAACCTGGTTTCGTTGGCTGCTCTACTGGTTTCGTAGCATCAAACCATGCCAGTCCACGGCAACGGTTCCACACCTGACTATCGGCATTGATCTCTTGCTTCCAGATTGTCTTACCGGTGTCAGCTTCAACCGCAATCACATTATTATGAGGAGTACAAAAATAGAGCGAGTTCCCTATTTGCAGAGGCGTTTGCTGATCTTCAGCCCCATTTCCCCCAGGGCTTATGGGCGTATCACCAGTACGATAAGTCCATGCCACTTTTAGATCTTTGACATTGTCACGATTAATCTGGTTCTGCGCGACAAAGCGATTACCGCCGGGGGTATTCCCATAGTTTGACCATTCCGTATGCTCTGTACCCGGTTTAATCGGTTCAATTGCCAGAGGTTTTCCTTCATCAACAATAGGATGAGGAACAAACATCTGCCAAAATGTTACGACCATACCCACCAAAATCACTCCACTGAGCGTATATGCCGGTATACGCAGAACACTTTTCCCCTGCTGTACGCGCAGAGCTGGCAAGGTTAATAGCATGATAAACATCAGACCAGCGGGTACCATCAGGCGAGCCACTAACGGCCAAAACTCCATACCAGCATCGTAAAAAGACCAAATAACCGTCACAAGAAAGGCGAGAGCAAACAAGAAAACAGCGGAGGATTTGCGACGAAATAGCTGGATGGCGGATAGCAGCATCAGAATGCCAGCGCCTGCAAAATAGCTACTTCCTCCCAAGGAAAGCAGCTTAACGCCACCTATAATGTAGTACAACGAGACGCTCAGGAGAATCAGTCCAAGGAGCAAGCACCAGACGCGCAGCCCTTTCTGATTATATTTTTTGTCAAGTTTCATTTGAACTCACTAAGACAATATTATTTGAAGTACCTATTTTAGACTAAATTTTTGTTCTGCACTTGCTTTTATTCTGCACTTGCTTTTATTCCGCACTTGTTTTTGTTGGATAAATCAAATTATAGGCGAATATTTTTGAAGAAGGGATTCGCTTGAAAAACGGAAAAATCCTATGCCAAGCCTATTTCTTAATCAGGCTTGACAATCAGATTTGAGCTGTGAGTTCAACGGGTCGATGCAACGCTATCCTTAAAGCTAACAGCTATTGTTTAAAGTCCAAAACGCCGTGAAGTCACGGTGTGAATCCCTTACTGAGCCCCATCACCGTGCACTTCTTCAAATCACACGTAAGTAAACGATACCTATCCTTCAGGCGTTTTATTTTTTCTCACCATAGGCTAACGCCAGCTTGGCGTAGAAATCTTCCAACGTGAAACGAGCATCAACGGCGCTATACACTCGGATTTGACGCGCATTTTCCTGAGATGCATAGGTCAGATCGTCATTTAATTGAGGGGCGTTGACCAGTGTATAGTGATATTCGTGGTCATCCAGCAGCAGAGAGACTGAAGGGTTATCACCCAAGACCCAGACTTCGCTTTTCGGCCAGGGAACATCCTTGATGGTTTCGGAAATCGCACGATTAAATTCGATCAGTTGTTGCCACAGGTACTCCCCGACTTTCCCTTGCGGCTTCACGCGCACGGCAAGTTCAGACAGCGAAACGCGCACGGACATATAGACATTATGTGGTACCTGCCATAGCGGTACCTGAGATTTGAATACGCTGTTTGCCGCGATCGGGTCGTTGAACATATTGTATTCCCAGCCACCTTTCGGATAAGGCATGCCACCAATCCACACCACTGTCATTTTGCTGGCGATCTTCGGCTCGGCCTGCAATGCAGCGGCGATATCCGTAATCGGCCCCATGACTAGCACAAACAGTGGGTGCGAATCATCTTTTAACGCTTCCTCGATCAGCATTTGCGCCCCTTCACTCAACGCAGGCGCGCCACCGTCGGCTTTCAGCGCCTGTGTCGCACCGCGATAAACGGGAATGTCGGTCTTTCCCATCACCTTCATCAGCCGTTGAAGTTCGTGGTAGCTCTCCATCATGCTGTTTTCGCCATCACGTTTCATCAACGGCGCAGTACGGGAGTAATGAGCGGCAATTAACCCTTTTACTTGCATCGTCGGCGTCAGTACCGCATGGGCAACGGCAAAATCATCATCAGCCTCGTTTTTGGCATCGGCGCTGATAACGACGCGAATCTGCTTATGATCGGCCACGTCAAAAAGTGAAGTTTGAGCCTGCGCGCTGAATGCGCTGAGGAAAGGCAACGCCACGAACAACATGGCGAAACGAGAAAAATATCTGTAAATAGACATAATTATCCTTAACGGAGCTTGACAGTCGTTGATATGGCAGCCCACGGCAGGCTGCCATCAGAGAAAGCGAGCGTGCGACAACACGGCCCGCAGCACGAAGACGCTATTTAAAAAGCTTCTGAACAAATTCGCTGTAGGCCGGTCGCCAGACATCCATTTCATGGCCGAGATTGGGATAATGGCGGTAATCAAACCGGATATTCTTCTGCTCCAGTACGGTTTTCAGACCGGCAATATCTTTACCCGTGATGTTGTCAGTTTCGCCAATCACTACCGTAAAGTTCTTCAGTTGCTGATTAATCTGCTCAGGCCGCTCAAGCTGTGCGGTAACGGCCGTGTTTGGCACCGTTTCGGTGGTAACGCCGCTGAACGTGGCCAGCCAGCCGAAGTGATCCAGATGGCTCATGCCAGATACCAACGCCTGATAGCCGCCCTGCGACAGCCCGGCCAGCGCCCTGCCGTTTGCATCCTGACGGACGTTAAAGCGTTTGCCGATCTCCGGGATAAGGTCATGAATCAGTTCCCTGTCCGCTGCCAGCGCATTGCGCGGATAGAACACCTTACGGCGCTCCTGCGGTGGATATTCTTCTGGGATGATGCCGGGCACGTCCGTTTCCGTATCCGGAATGACAACCAGCATCGGCTCAATCTTTTTCTCTGCCAGCAGGTTATCCATCATCTGCGGTATCCGCCCCTGCACCACGGCCGATGCCGCCGTGTCGCCAAAGCCATGATAAAAGTAGAGTACCGGCAACGGTTTTGACGATTCGCTATAACCCGGCGGGGTCCAGACATACACCTGGCGCTCTGATTTCAATGCGTTAGAGTGATAGGTCAGCGTTCTCAGTTCGCCGTGTGGCACCTGGCGCATATCCAGAATGCTCCCCGGCACCAGAATCAGGCTGGTATTGACCTGACGTTGCGGTTTAGTAAACGCCGTACCCGTATCAATGGTACGAAAGCCATCCACGCTGAAAAAATATTCATACAGGTTCGGTGCCAGCGCAGGCGTCTTGAACGACCACACGCCAGATTCATCTTTCGTCATCGCATGGGACACGATGCTATCGGGCGTCGAACCGGTAAAAACACTGACTTGTTTCGCCGTTGGCGCAAACAGGCGGAAAGTAATGCTGCTATCCGCATTCACCGCGGTAACATACTGACTCACAGGAACCGTTGCCGACGGCATAACAGGAAAATCTACAGGTAGCGCAGAAGCGTTGCCAGAAATTCCCGCCAGTACACTCAGGGTCAATAATGATAAAGCTATTTTCTTCGTGTTCATTCGCATAATCTCATCCCGAATACCATTTAATCGAGTCTGTTTTGCTAAATGTAGCGGCACCGCCGAAGCGGTACCGGTGTGATGACAGGAATTACCACCAGACTTCCGCTTGAACTCCTAAGGAGAATTGATCGCTCTTACTGTCGTTAAAGGTGGCTTTGCTGATGTCGTTATCTTCAATTTTCAGGTACGTGCCATAAAAACGAATTTCCGGCCTCGACGTCAGGATACTGGTATTAACCTTGAGGGCGTGATAAAGCGTCGTTTTATAACCCGATTCATGGTAATTCACGCTACTCGCTTTATTGGTCTGGTTGAAGTACGCCAATTCCACCCCCGTCTGGTTAAATTTATCCCAAATATAGGCTGGACGAAGCACGGCACGAAAACTGTCAAAATCGGTATTGGCACCCGTATCGTAGCTATAAATATCATTCCCTTTTGAATAGACTAACGCATTCGCCATAATAATATCATCACGTAAATATATTTCCCCTTGCGAGATCACACGGAATGCATTTCCAGAATGATTACCGTAATAATCACCATTTTGGCTATACGTTGGGTTCGCATCGGATATATTGGCGAAACCGCTCGCAATAGCATTGCTCGCCCCCTGTACAGTAAATTCATTAAACCCGCCATTATATAGACCCTGACGTAAAATGACACCGGCGGTCCAGGCATCTTTCAGTTTATAAGACAAACCATCACTTTCGTCATTTTTCTGTACATTGTCTTTATTGGCTTGTGCATATTTACCGATCAGAGACAGCGTTGCATTATCCCAGAGTGGAATGCCTTTATAGCGAATATCAATCGCGTTGGTATTGACCTGATGTTTATCCTGCGGCGAGCTGCTGTTACGCGGGTTATATAATGCATGACGGGCGTTAACATCTTCACGATTCAAAGAGATATCCAACTGTCCTACACCCAACTGCCAGTTTTCAATACCTACACCGCCTGCCGCTTCGGAACGGTGGCTTTTCCAGTCCAGCATCTGGATTTCATAGACGGGTAAGGTGTTTTTACCTACCCAGAAATCAGCCTCTGGCGCGAACGGTAAGAATCCTTTTGTTGTGACGTACATTTGAGAGAACTGTAATTTATTTTCGTTAGTCGCGTCTTCACCAAACCAGGCGCTGTTGTACTGCATCCCCACATTGCCGTCCAATTGAACCACGGCATCGACGCGCTTGTTGCCCTCTTCAAACACTTTCTGATTCAAGGAGAGATCAAACCAGCCGCTGTGTTCATTGCCAAAACGCCCCAGCGAACCAATCGCATAAGATTTTGGTGAACCATGATCGGCAGTGGCCCATCCCGAACGGAAGTAACCCGTGTAGCTAAAACCAAGGTCATTTTTAACGTATTGACTAATTTCAGCCAGCGTCAGCGGTTTGGGCTGCGTATTGGCAGTAGTGGCCACATCAACCGTGTTTGTCGCAGATTGAGCAGTCGGAACAGTCACAGTCTGGTTAACCTGAGAACTGTCTACGGATGCAACAGCCAGCGTTTTATCTTTCGCCGTTGAAGTTGCAGTAACTCGGGTTTTATTCTCTGCGTTCGCTTTATATTCACGTAGCTCTTTTTTCGTTGACTGCAATTCGGCTTTATTTGCCGCCAGTTCTTTCTCCAATAGTTCCAGCCTTTCTTCTACGGTCAATTTTGCGGCCATAGCACCATTAGACAAAAACACTGAGGACATCAGTAATACTATCATCTTTACAGGGAATTTTTTACGCATGATTATTATCCGAACAGGGTACATTTTAACATTGAAAACAGTGGTTTTAAGTCGAATTAACCCACTCGCGATGCGAGTTGCAAGTCCGCCTATTTATAAAAATTGTGTAAACCCAAGTGATCGTTTATATAATTTAATGGCTAGCCATTCCCTCCTGCATCATTTTTCCCATAGGTAATAAAAAAGAGTTCGCATTCATTCCAGATTTTATTTCCCTGAGAATGAATGCATATTTGACATCATCGATGTGATGATTTATTTCAATATTTCACCATTAGAGGAAATCACTTCTTTATACCAGTAGAAACTTTTCTTACGCCGACGTTCTAATGTACCGTTCCCTTCATCATCACGATCGACATAAATGAAGCCGTAGCGTTTAGACATTTCGGCTTTTGACGCACTGACCAGATCGATAGGCCCCCAGCAGGTATAACCCATCACCTCAACGCCATCTTCCAATGCTTCACCCACTTGATACAGGTGATCGTTCAGGTATTTGATGCGATAGTCATCGTTAATGCTGCCGTCGCTTTCCAGTTTGTCTTTGGCCCCTAAACCATTCTCCACAATGAATAGCGGTTTTTGGTAGCGGTCATACAGATAGTTCAGCAAATAGCGCAACCCTTCGGGATCAATCTGCCAACCCCACTCAGAACTTGCCAGATGCGGATTAGGCACCATGTTCAAAATATTGCCGCGGGCTTTCTGGTTCACTTCTTCATCCGTGGTCACACAGCCCGTCATGTAGTAGCTGAACGAGATAAAATCAATGGTTTCTTTCAGCGACTGGCGATCGTCTTCCGTTACCGTCAGCGTAATACCGTGCTGTGCAAAGAAACGCTTCATGTACGCCGGGTAGTACCCTCTGGTTTGTACATCGCCAAAGAACAGCCAGTCGCGATTCTGCTGCATGGTTTCCATGACATCCGCAGGCTTGCAGGTTAGTGGATAAAACATGGAACCCAACATCATATTGCCGATTTTGGCATCAGGAATGATGTCATGACACGCCTTCACCGCTTTAGCACTCGCAACGAGTTGGTGATGGATCGCCTGATAAATATCCTGCTTACTACTCTCGGTAGGTAAACCAATTCCTGTAAAGGGTGCATGTAATGCGCAGTTAATTTCGTTGAACGTCAGCCAGTATTTTACTTTGTCTTTATAGCGCTGGAATACCGTGCTGGCATAACGTTCAAAGAACATTATGGTTTCACGGCTTCTCCAGCCACCATAGTTCTTCACCAGACCATAAGGCATTTCATAGTGGGACAGCGTCACTAAAGGCTGAATACCGTACTTTGCCATTTCATCAAACAGGCGATCGTAAAAAGCCAGACCAGCCTCATTCGGCTGGGTTTCATCACCCTGAGGGAAAATACGCGTCCAGGCAATCGAGGTTCTCAGGCATTTGAAGCCCATTTCAGCAAAGAGCGCGATGTCTTCGGGATAGCGATGATAAAAATCGATCGCGATATCTTTAATGCCACTGTCGCCCGGTGTACGCGTGACGATCTCGCCAAAAATACCTTGCGGCTGTAAATCGGACGTTGATAACCCTTTGCCGTCCGTTAAATACGCGCCTTCAACCTGATTAGCGGCGATCGCGCCGCCCCACAAGAATGCTTTCGGAAACTGATGGCTCATCTTTTCTCCTCCCAACTGGGTCGTAAATTTCAATGTCAGCGGATTAACGTCAGTAAAGCGCCCTGTTCCTGCACGGTGTTTCCGGCGGTAGGCAGAACATCAACGTAATCTTCGCTATTGGTGATAATGACGGGCGTTGTCGTGTCATAACCGGCTTTCTCAATCGCCTGATAAGCAAACTCCACCAGAAGATCACCCTGCTTCACGACATCGCCGGTCTTAACATGTGCAGTGAAATATTGACCATCCAATTTCACCGTATCGATGCCAACGTGGATGAGCACCTCGGCGCCCTCTTCCGATTCGAGCCCAATGGCATGATTGGTCTTGAACAGCGAGGCGACCGTACCACTCACCGGTGACACCACGCGCCCGGCCTGCGGTTTAATCGCAACCCCTTTTCCCATTAACCCACTGGCGAACGTTTCATCACCGACCTGCTCAAGCGGCAGCACTATGCCTTCAATAGGACTGCTTATCTCTTGCTTACGCGCCACATTGCTCTGACGTGGCGTCGCTTGCGGTACCACCGCAGAAGCATGAGCTTCTGTCGTTTTTTCTTGCGCCGGAATCCCGAACACCCAGGTCGCTACCGCCGCGAAAGTAAAGGCAATCACCGTACCAATAATGGCGGCCCAGATCGTATTATCGACGCCTGTCGGTGGGATAACCTGGGTAAAGGTAAAGATGCTCGGGAAGCCGAAAGAATAAATAGTGGTATGGAAATAACCGAGAATAGCGGCTCCCATTGCGCCACCAACACAGCCAAAAATGAAGGGACGTTTCAGCGGTAGCGTAACACCATAAACTGCAGGTTCTGTAATACCAAAGATTGCTGCCGAGAACGCCGAACCAGAAATACCTTTCAATTTCATGTCGCGGGTACGCAGCAACACGCCCAGTACCGCACCGGCCTGTCCTAAAACTGCCGGAACCAGAAGAGGCAGCATAGTGTCGTGCCCCAATACGCTGAGGTTATTGATCATCAGAGGCGTTAAACCCCAGTGCAGACCAAAAATCACAAACACCTGCCACATCGCGCCCATCAGTGCGCCTGCAATCGTGGAATTCAACCCATAAATCAGTTGATAACCACTGGCTAACATGTGTCCAAGCCAGGTTGCCGCCGGCCCAATCAGCAGGAACGTAACGGGTACCGTGATGCAAAGGCACAATAGCGGCGTGAAGAAATTGCGGATATTGATATGCAATAGGGCATTCAGTGGCCTTTCCAGACGTGAAGCAAGCCAGGCCGAGAAAATAATTGGAATAACGGAAGAAGCATAATTGATGAAGGTAATCGGAATACCCAGGAAATATAGCTCTTGATAACCGGCATTCTGCATGGCACCAAATTCAGCAATCATCGATGGATGCACCAGCGTGGCACCAATTACCATGGTAACAAATGGATTGCCACCAAATTTTTTCCCTGCGGTATAGCCTAATACTACTGGGAAGAAAAAGAATAATGCATCGCTTGCCGCAAAAAGAACTTTATAGGTTCCGCTGGTTTCAACCATCCAACCACACGCCAGACTAAGCGCCAGGAAACCTTTTAAAATACCCGACGCCGCCATCACCCCAATTAACGGCGTAAATATTCCAGAGATAATATCGATGAAGCGGGAGAGAAGATTGCCTTTCTTCTCATCGCCTTCTCCAACATTTGCGGAATCAGTCCTATCGGTCAATCCAGAAATATCCAGTAAGCTGTGATAGACATCACTGACATGATTGCCTATGACGACCTGAAATTGTCCACCGCTTTCAACCACCATGATCACGCCAGAGTTATCTTTCAGCGTCGCGGCGTCCGCTTTTTTGTTATCTTTTAATTTAAAACGTAATCGGGTTGCGCAGTGTATTACGCTAATGATGTTGCCGCGTCCACCGACACCATCGAGTATCTCACTTGCTAATGCTTTGTATTCCATCGTCTACCCTTAATGAAACATACTTAAATATCAATAACTTAAGATTGCCAGTGCTGTTTGAGACAAAAAAAAACCTAAATCGCTTTTCCCAATAAGCATTGAGAAAACGATTTAGGTTTTGCCTGCCCGCCGAGACCAGCCTGACAGTAACAATCCTGCTTTTTGTCTGCACGACTCATGTGCTGACAATAAAAACGCACTTCATCTGATAATTTGCTTTCCATCTACTTTATGCTTTCACTTTCACTGTATGCAAGTACATTTACCTTGCCGTACGGCTATTTTGTGACGAAAAGCAAATTAACAGAAATTATTCTCCATCACCTGGCTCTATTTTATCCTGACCTTCTGTCCGCACGCGCTCAATATGAATAGTTAAAAACATCAACTCTTCTTTCGTCAACGTGTAGTGATATTTTTGAATAATATGCGTCTGTATTTTTTCCGCACAGCGATAAGATAGTTGATACCGTTCTTTCACGACATCATGCAATGATTCATCATCACTAAATACCGTGCTTTTACCTATTAACCGCTGCGCGAAGAACTTCAAATGCGTCACAAATCGGTGATAGCTTAACGCTTGTTCGTTATAATCCAGATTCAGCTGATATTTTACAATATTCAGAATTTCCTGCATGATTTTGGTAATTTGCAGGACTTCCGGCATTTCACTGTCGAGCTGCGCGTTCACCAAATGCAGAGCAATAAACCCGGCTTCATCTTCTGGTAAGCGCACGGCTAAACGCTGCTCAATAATATCCAGCGCTTCCAGACCGACAGCGAACTCTTTTGGATACAGACGCTTTATTTCCCATAACAGCACATTGCGAATATCGACGCCTTGTTTGTGGCGTTCTATCGCAAAATGACAGTGATCCGTTAAAGAGATATAAACGCTGTTTTGCAGTTTCCCCGGCAAACGATCTTTTGCCAGCAGAATAATCTTGTCTGCAGTCGTGATGACCTCCATCGGAATCTCTGACAGCAACTCCTGTAGGCGTGATGTCATCTCCCCGGATTTCATCACAAACACACGTTCAATCAGCGTTTCGTCCAGCAGATCGCCAGAGTGCTTTTTGAAGCCCAGCCCGCGCCCCATCACAACTGACTCATTATTGTTTTCGTCGATTACGGTAACGACATTATTGTTGAGTATTTTGGCAATCTTCATTTTTCAAACCCTGGAAACAAAAAAACCAGACACCCGTAGCAAGAACGAGCATCTGGTTTTGCCTGCTTACGCAGTAACAATCCGCAATGGCAGGTAAACTACCATCTGCTTTCATCTTCTCAAGAAGCATGACACAAAAACGTGATACGGATCGACAGAAAAACGTGCGGCCTACACGTATTTTTCTTTATTTATTGCCAGCCGTTACAAGAATCGTTCCCTTACCTTTGTTCGCTGTAATCACGCATTCCTACCGAGAATGACTTAGGCAGTTGCGCAACAAAGTTGGGTAAAAACACCAAATCGCTCAGTTTTTTGCGTAAACGCGACAAAATATTCAATTTCCTACCTTTTACCACCTTGTTTCTCGTCGCTTAATAACTATAATACGGAACGTCGTTTCAATTGAATGGTTTCAGCTAAACAACGTGCCACTATCAATAACATTATTACCAACGGCATCGCCAACGCGAACTCCGCTAATCTTATGCGATGAGCGGCTGCGCACTTCATCACCCATTGACTGCGACCATCTATACTTACCTCTTCTATACTGTTTCCTCATACATTCTTTCCAGCGGCTTGTCGCGCATCGCCACTGGTTCACTCGTTTTTTTATCCATCACAACTTGTAGAAACTATCGTATGAAAAAGACAAAAATTGTTTGTACCATCGGGCCGAAAACAGAGTCAGAAGAAATGCTTGGCAACCTGCTGTCTGCTGGCATGAATGTTATGCGCCTGAACTTCTCGCACGGGAATTACGCAGAACACGGTCAACGCATCAAGAACCTGCGTGCCGTTACGGAAAAAACCGGCAAGAAAGCCGCTATCCTGCTTGACACCAAAGGCCCGGAAATCCGCACCATGAAGCTGGAAAACGGCGCTGATGTTACGCTGACAGCAGGTCAGACATTCACGTTCACCACCGATCAGAGCATCGTGGGCAACAAGGATCGCGTCGCAGTCACGTACGCGGGTTTTACTGAAGACCTCAGCGTCGGCAACACCGTTCTGGTTGATGACGGTCTGATCGGTATGCAGGTTACGGCAATCAACGGTAATGACGTCATCTGTAAAGTGCTGAACAACGGCGATCTGGGCGAAAATAAAGGCGTCAACCTGCCTGGCGTTTCCATCCAGTTGCCTGCTCTGGCCGAAAAAGACAAACGCGACCTGATTTTCGGTTGCGAGCAAGGTGTCGATTTCGTTGCCGCATCCTTTATTCGTAAACGTTCCGATGTTGAAGAGATTCGCGCTCACTTGAAAGCACACGGTGGCGAGCACATCCAGATCATCTCCAAGATCGAAAACCAGGAAGGCCTGAATAATTTTGACGAAATCCTGGATGCGTCTGACGGTATTATGGTCGCTCGTGGCGATCTGGGCGTTGAAATCCCGGTTGAAGAAGTGATCTTCGCGCAGAAAATGATGATCGAAAAATGTAACCTGGCACGCAAAGTGGTTATCACTGCGACGCAAATGCTGGATTCCATGATCAAAAACCCACGTCCTACCCGTGCAGAAGCCGGCGACGTTGCTAACGCCATCATCGATGGTACCGATGCCGTTATGCTATCTGGTGAAAGTGCGAAAGGTAAATACCCGCTGGAATCCGTTACCATCATGGCAACGATCTGTCAGCGTACAGATTCTGTGATGAAAAGCCGTCTGGATACCATCAAGACGCCTGGCGTACTGCGTATTACCGAAGCCGTCTGCCGCGGTGCGGTAGAAACCGCAGAGAAACTGGATGCACCGCTGATTGTCGTTGCGACCAGCGGCGGTAAGTCTGCCAAATCTATTCGCAAATACTTCCCGAATGCCCGCATTCTGGCGCTGACGACGAACGAAGTTACCGCACGTCAACTGCTGCTGAGCAAAGGCATTGACACGCTGCTGGTAAAAGAAATCGCCTCTACCGATGATTTCTATCGCATCGGTAAAGAAGCGGCGCTGAACAGCGGTTATGCGCAGGCTGGCGACGTTGTGGTTATGGTCTCTGGCGCACTGGTTTCCAGCGGTACAACCAATACCTCTTCCGTACACCGTCTCTGATCCCAACAATCAGATCGATAAAAAGCGCCTTAATGGCGCTTTCAGATCGTTGATGAACCCCGTGTTTGTGCATGGGGTTCCTCTTTTTGAGCGACCGTCGGTTGCGAGCGCGATATTTTTGCCTTCAGCTCATTACTGCATTTAGTCTCATCCGTTGCTTCTTATCAGGCGCGAGTCCACCTGTCACAGCAGACAAATTAGGTCAATCGGGTTTCTTGGCCGCTATTGCTTTTCGCCTTATATCGATCATTCTAATATAAAAATCATAAATCTCTTTATTATGCTTAGCTTGCATTTCTTCCGGTAATTCCTTTCTACCATCCTGCCATTCTTTTACTTCTCTTTCACAAATGACATAGGCTTCATCGACAATTTTCTTCGATGATTCTTTTCCCAAGATTCGGGGGATCGTGTGATCACTTAAACACCTAGTCATAGGGTCAGTGCGCATATCAGCGATGGCGACCATTGGGAAGAGTGACAACAAAATTATCCATTTTTTCATGCTTATCTCTGAAATAACGAATTTACTGAATTATTTCATCCTTTAGCTGGCGATTCAAACATCTGATGCGCAAGTTTCTTCAACATACAACCAGCGCATGCAGCGTTTAACTAGATCCAGATACTGCGGCCATTCACAGACAGATATCACAGCCCCTATGATAGCCAGTGAGTTACCCAAGTGCTCAAACGTCGCCGCAATATGCCCGTCACCGCCGCATTCATTACACATGGCAATGGTTGGACGTAGCGTTTTCCCCGTTCCGTTACAGCGTGGGCAGCCGAAGCCACTGCCGAGCGTGACGGCGTCACTGCAAAATATAAGCTGGCCATCACCGAAAAGGGGATGCTGGCGACCGAGCTGAATCAGTTGAAATCCCTCAACCCTGAGCGCCTTAAAGCACAGTTGGCGCGCGTAAAAATGGAGTTGAACGATAGTCGCACATTACGCGATCAGCAACTCGCAGAGATCCGTCGGCTGAAAAGGATTCTTTCAGATGGCCGGTAGACCTCGGAAACATAACATTAAAGTGCAAAATCTATTTTGTTTTAACGACCCGCGAACTAAGCGGGTTTATTGGCAATATAAACACCCTTTAACGGGCAAGAGGCATGGACTTGGAACAAATGAGGCTGACGCTACCGCAATCGCAATCGCAATCGCAATAGAAGCCAACCTACGAATTAGCGAACAGCAGGTGAAACAGGCATTTGCTATCCGTGAACGTACTCTGTCAATCTCAGGAAAAGGTATAACCGTAAGCGGTTGGCTGGAAAAGTATAAAGCGATTCAAGATGAGAGGCTGAAATCAGGCGATATCAAGTTCAATACTCACAAACAACGTAATAAACCCATATCCTTATTTAATCAGCACGCGGGAATGAAATTACTCACGGAGGTAGGGGCTAAAGATATTGCAGAAATTTTGGATGACTACAAAGCTAACGGACAATCACGCATGGCACAGGTCGTTCGTTCCGTCCTCATTGATGTTTTCAAAGAGGCGCAGCATGCTGGTGAAGTCCCTCCTGGTTATAACCCTGCACTTGCCACCAAGCAGCCACGTAAAAGAATTCAACGCCAGCGTTTGGATTTGGATGAATGGCAGGCCATTTTTGATGTGGCCGATGCTCAACATCAATACATGGGAAACGCCATGTTACTGGCACTGGTGACAGCACAACGCTTAGGGGATATCGCCAATATGAAATTTTCAGATATCTGGGATGACCACCTACATGTTGTTCAAGAGAAAACGGGTGCCCGGGTTGCCATCCCACTATCACTGAAATCCAATGCCACAGGATGGACGCTGCGCGATGTCATTGCACGGTGCAGAGATTACGTTGTCAGTCCCCATCTGGTTCACTTCTTTCGTTCCACCTCACAAGCAGAGCGTGGCGCTGCCGTGGCATCCAGAACCATTGCGATGCGATTCAGTGCAGCCAGAGATAAAACAAGCCTTATGTGGGAAAACGGCACACCACCGACATTTCACGAACAGAGGTCATTAGCAGAGCGGCTTTATAGGGAGCAAGGTGACGTCGATACCCGAATGCTTCTGGGGCATAAATCACAGCAGCAGACAGATAGCTATAACGATGATCGCGGTAAAGATTGGGTAACAATTCAGATTAAAACAGGATGACGGCCACCATAAAAATGGTGATTTTTCGTTCTATTTTACTGGAATTTTACTGAATGCTTTTTCCGATGTTAAAAATCAGCGAGAGCAAAGCGCCCCCGCCGATCAATGTGATAACAGTAAGATTACATGTTATCGATGATGTCTTGCGCAAACTCACTACATTTCCGTAGCTTAGCGCCTTCCATCAGACGTTCGAAATCATAAGTCACGGTCTTGTTCTTGATCGCGCCTTCAACGCCTTTAACAATCAGGTCAGCCGCTTCGAACCAGTGCAGGTGACGCAGCATCATCTCAGCAGACAGAATCACGGAACCTGGGTTCACTTTATCCTGACCCGCATATTTTGGTGCCGTGCCGTGCGTGGCTTCAAACAGTGCGCATTCGTCACCAATGTTCGCGCCCGGAGCAATACCGATACCACCCACCTGTGCAGCCAGAGCATCAGAAATGTAGTCACCGTTCAGGTTCATACAAGCAATAACGTCATATTCCGCCGGGCGCAGCAGGATCTGTTGCAGGAAGGCATCGGCGATGACGTCTTTTACCACGATCTCTTTGCCAGTGTTCGGATTCTTGATTTTCACCCATGGGCCGCCATCGATCAGTTCACCGCCGAATTCTTCACGCGCCAACTGGTAACCCCAGTCTTTGAATGCGCCTTCGGTGAATTTCATGATGTTGCCTTTGTGCACCAGCGTGACGGAATCACGGTCGTTGGTAATCGCGTATTCGATTGCAGCGCGAACCAGACGTTTGGTCCCTTCTTCGGAACACGGCTTAATGCCGATACCACACTGTTCTGGGAAACGGATTTTGTTAACGCCCATTTCTTCACGCAGGAATTTGATCACTTTGTCTGCTTCAGCAGAACCCGCTTTCCACTCGATACCTGCATAAATGTCTTCGGCGTTTTCACGGAAGATCACCATGTCGGTCAGCTCAGGCTGTTTAACCGGGCTAGGTGTACCTTCATAGTAGCGTACCGGACGCAGGCAAACATACAGATCCAACTGTTGGCGCAGCGCAACGTTCAGAGAACGGATGCCACCACCGACTGGCGTTGTCAGTGGGCCCTTAATCGCCACACGGTATTCCCGGATCAAATCCAGCGTTTCGTCTGGCAGCCAGACATCTTTACCGTAGACCTGCGTGGATTTTTCACCCGTATAGATTTCCATCCAGGAAATCGCGCGCTTGCCCTGATAGGCTTTCTTCACAGCGGCATCAACGACGTTGATCATGGCTGGCGTGACATCGATACCAATGCCGTCACCTTCGATAAACGGAATAACCGGATTGTTAGGAACTACCAGTTTGCCTTGAGCATCAACTGTGATTTTCTGACCTTCTGTCGGTACAACTACTTTGCTTTCCATTAACCTCTCCTTCGAGCGCAATTTTGTTAATGACTTGTAAGATGCGTGTCAATACTACTTGAATATTTAGCCCGCGCCAATCGTAAACCATTTCGAGTATAATGCTTCTGTTTCCCGCGACTATAAAGATGATGAATAAATTCCCTGTTAAAAATCACAAAGTTAAACGATTCAGCTCACAGCCGGCAAGAAAAAGACAGCCTGACAACGCGCCACGCCGAATCGTTTTGTTCAATAAACCCTTCGATGTCCTGCCACAATTCACTGATGAAGCCGGACGCCGCACGTTAAAAGACTACATTCCGGTTAGCGGTATTTATGCTGCCGGTCGTTTGGATCGCGACAGCGAAGGTCTGATGATTCTCACTAATGACGGCAAACTTCAGGCTCGGCTGACCCAGCCAACGCAAAAAACGGCCAAAATTTACTATGTTCAGGTCGAGGGTATTCCTGAGGATGCCGCCCTGACGCGCTTTCGTACCGGTCTGGATCTGAATGACGGCAAAACGCTGCCCGCAGGGGCGGAAATCGTACCGGAACCCAGTTGGCTGTGGCCACGTAATCCGCCCATACGCGAGCGTAAAAGCATTCCTGACTGCTGGCTGAAAATCACGCTGTATGAAGGTCGTAATCGGCAAGTCCGTCGAATGACGGCGAATATCGGGTATCCTACCTTGCGTCTGATTCGATACGGCATGGCCAATCAGACGGTAGAAAACCTGTTACCTGGAGAATGGAAGGAGATAGCGGATGTTTAAGCCTCATGTGACAGTCGCCTGTGTGGTACAGGCCGAAAACCATTTTCTGGTCGTCGAAGAGTTGATTAACGATAAATTATTGTGGAATCAGCCCGCGGGCCATCTGGAAGCCGACGAAACGCTGATTCAGGCGGCAAGCCGTGAGCTGTGGGAAGAAACCGGTATTCAGGCCACGCCGCAAAGTTTCTTACGTCTGCACCAGTGGATCGCGCCCGACAGCACGCCATTTTTACGTTTTTGCTTCGCGCTCGATCTGCCTGCGCGGGTCGACACCCAACCGCACGACAGCGATATCGAATGCTGCCGCTGGCTGACCGCCGAGGACATTCTGCATTCTCGCCAGCTTCGCTCGCCGCTGGTGGCTGAAAGTATTCGCTGCTATCAGCAGCCAGAACGCTATCCGTTAACCGTACTGGGCGCGTTCAACTGGCCTTTCTAGGCACCCTGCTATTCCTGCTGCGCGAGCGAGCCATCGCACAGCAGGAATAGCGATGCAGCCCGCGGTTCAACATGCTAAAATATGCCGCTTGTTTTTCGCATCAATGCGTCAGTAAATTTCAGTTCGTGAGACTTCCATGTCAGATAACAGCCAGAAAAAAGTGATTGTCGGTATGTCCGGCGGTGTTGATTCCTCCGTTTCCGCTTACCTGTTACAGCAACAGGGCTATCATGTTGAAGGCCTGTTCATGAAGAACTGGGAAGAGGACGACGACACGGAATATTGCTCAGCAGCCACCGACCTTGCCGATGCACAAGCCGTTTGCGACAAGCTGGGTATCGAATTACATACCGTCAACTTTGCCGCTGAATATTGGGACAACGTTTTTGAACTCTTCCTTGAAGAATACAAAGCGGGCCGTACTCCCAATCCCGATATCCTGTGCAATAAAGAAATCAAATTCAAAGCCTTCCTGGAATTCGCCGCAGAGGACCTCGGCGCAGACTATATCGCGACAGGCCACTATGTCCGCCGTAACGATGTTGACGGCAAGAGCCGTTTGCTGCGCGGCATGGACGGCAACAAAGATCAGAGCTATTTTCTTTATACACTGAGCCATGAGCAGATCGCACAAAGTCTATTCCCGGTCGGCGAACTGGAAAAACCGCAGGTGCGCAAAATCGCCGAAGAACTTGAGCTGGCGACCGCGAAGAAGAAAGACTCTACCGGTATCTGCTTTATCGGAGAGCGCAAATTTACTGATTTTCTGGCACGTTACCTGCCCGCACAGCCGGGCCCGATTCTGTCCGTTGATGACAACAAACCGATGGGACAACATCAGGGGTTGATGTACCACACGCTGGGGCAGCGCAAAGGTCTGGGTATCGGTGGCGTCAAAGATGGCGGCGAAGATCCCTGGTACGTGGTAGATAAAGATGTCGCCAACAATATTTTGTATGTCGCACAAGGTCACGAACACCCTCGCATGATGTCGTACGGCTTAATCGCACAGCAACTGCATTGGGTAGACCGTCAGCCGCTAACCGCTGAATTACGCTGTACGGTAAAAACCCGTTACCGTCAGGCCGACATCCCCTGCACCGTCACGCCACTTGACGACAATCGCATTACCGTGCGTTTTGATGAACCCGTCGCAGCCGTGACACCAGGCCAATCCGCCGTTTTTTATCTGGACGATGTGTGCCTTGGCGGCGGCATCATTGAAGAACGCTTACAGGAGTAACCGTGGCTAAGAATTATTATGAAATTACGCTGGCGTTAGCGGGCGTTTGCCAATCGGCGCATCTAGTCCAGCAGTTGGCCCATACCGGTCACTGTAATAATGATGCGCTACATATCTCGCTGAACAGCGTGTTGAACCTCAATCCTACCTCCACGCTGGCCGTTTACGGCAATGACGAACAAAACCTGAAAGTGGGGTTGGAAACGTTGTTAGGCATTCTGAACACCAGCAGTAATAAAGGTGCCGGTGCAGAATTATCACGCTATGCATTCAGCCTGATTGCGTTAGAACGCAAGCTGAAAGCAAAGTCTGCCACGCTTGACGAGTTGGGTAAACGCATCGGGCAGTTGGAACGCGAACTGGAGCATTTCGACCTGCTTTCCGAAACGATTGTGAGCGCACTGGCTGCGATTTACGTAGATGTCATCAGCACGCTGGGGCCTCGTATTCAGGTTACCGGTTCGCCGGAAGTGCTGAAAAATAGCCAGGTGCAAGCGAAAGTGCGTGCTGCGCTGTTGGCTGGTATCCGCTCTGCGGTACTCTGGCAGCAAATTGGCGGAGGACGCTTACAGTTAATGTTTTCACGCAGCCAGTTGGTTAAAGAAGCGAAACAGGTATTGGCGCGTTGCCCATCGGTTTGATGGTATTCTTGCCGCGATGATTAGCGCTGGTGTGATTAACGCCAGCGTCACAAAACCGGTTGTTGTTATGAAACAAATTGCTGTTGTTGAAACGAATTGTTATTGAAACGAATTGTTATTGAAACGAATTGTTATTGAAACGAATTGTTATTGAAACGAATTGTTATTGAAATTCGCTGTTCTTATTGAAATTAATCGTTATTGAAACCAATCTCAGGAGTTGCTTGCGATGGAATTATCCTCACTGACCGCCGTTTCCCCTATTGATGGACGCTACGGCGATAAAGTCAGCACGTTGCGCACCATTTTCAGCGAATTCGGTTTGCTGAAATTCCGTGTGCAGGTTGAAGTACGTTGGCTGCAAAAACTGGCAGCCTGTGCAGAGATCCGGGAAGTTCCTGCATTTGACGCGGACGCAAACGCTTTCCTTGATAAAATTGTCGCCGAATTCAGTGAAGAAGATGCGGCGCGTATTAAAACCATCGAGCGTACGACCAACCACGACGTGAAAGCCGTTGAGTATTTCCTGAAAGAAAAAGTGGCCGCGACTCCTGCGCTGCACGCCGTCAACGAGTTCATCCACTTTGCCTGTACGTCAGAAGACATTAACAACCTGTCTCACGCGTTGATGCTGGACACCGCCCGCCGCGACGTCATCCTGCCACACTGGCGTCAAATCATTGATGCGCTGAAAACGCTGGCGCAGGAATACCGCGATATCCCGCTGCTTTCACGCACACACGGCCAGCCAGCCACGCCATCTACCATCGGTAAAGAGTTCGCTAACGTGGCTTACCGCATGGAACGCCAATATCGTCAGTTGCAACAAGTTGAGGTTCTGGGCAAGATTAATGGCGCTGTCGGTAACTATAACGCTCACCTGGCTGCCTACCCGGACGTGGACTGGCACCAGTTCAGCGAAAGCTTTGTCACCTCGCTGGGCATCAATTGGAACCCGTACACCACGCAGATCGAGCCGCACGATTACATCGCCGAGTTGTTCGATTGCATCGCACGTTTCAACACGATTTTGATCGACTTTGACCGTGATATCTGGGGCTACATTGCCCTGAATCACTTCAAACAGAAAACCATTGCCGGTGAAATCGGATCCTCCACCATGCCGCATAAAGTGAACCCGATTGACTTCGAAAACTCGGAGGGCAACCTGGGGCTGGCGAACGCCGTTCTGGCGCATCTGGCCAGCAAATTGCCGGTTTCTCGCTGGCAGCGTGACCTCACCGACTCTACCGTGCTGCGTAATCTGGGCGTCGGCGTGGGCTATGCGCTGATTGCGTATCAGGCCACGATGAAAGGTATCGGCAAACTGGAAGTCAACCGCGATCGTCTGGCTGACGAACTGGATCACAACTGGGAAGTGTTGGCAGAGCCGATCCAAACAGTCATGCGTCGCTACGGGATTGAAAAGCCGTACGAGAAACTGAAAGAGCTGACGCGCGGTAAACGTGTTGATGCCGCGGGTATTCAGGCATTTATCGATGGTCTGGCATTACCTGAGGCAGAGAAAACTCGCCTAAAAGCCATGACGCCAGCTAACTACATCGGCCGCGCTATCTCCATGGTTGATGACCTGAAATAATCCTCTATCGCGATCTTTCTCTGGCGGGCGCTCTGCCCGCCAGTTATCCCACTTACCAACCATTTCCAGCTCGTTTAAACCCGGTTTACGCTCCCAGTGGATAATTTAGCAAATAAAATAAATCACTTTCTCTGCGTATAATGTTGATACGCGGGAGCGACATACGTGGCAGATGAAAGATAGGATACAGAAAAATATTTTGATAAATATGCCCCCTATCTATTCGACAGAGGATATAACGATGCGGATTCTGGTCGTTGAAGATAATGTATTATTGCGCCATCACTTAACCGTTCAGATGAACGAAATGGGGCATCAGGTTGATGCCGCGTCTGACGCCAAAGAAGCGGATTATTTTCTGCATGAGAATATGCCGGACATCGCGATTGTCGACCTCGGGTTGCCCGATGAAGATGGCATGAGCATGATCCGTCGTTGGCGTGCTCATCAAGTCAAACTCCCGATTCTGGTACTGACGGCTCGTGAAGGCTGGCAGGACAAAGTGGCGGTACTGGAAGCTGGTGCAGACGATTACGTGACCAAACCGTTCCATATGGAAGAGGTCGTTGCGCGCTTACAGGTGCTGATGCGGCGCAACTGCGGTCTGGCATCGCAAATCATCAGCCTGCCCCCTTTTGAGATCGACTTATCACGCCGCGAGCTGGTGATCCACGGAGCGCCGATCAAACTCACCGCGTTCGAATACACCATTATCGAGACATTGATTCGTAACAAAGGAAAGGTTGTCAGCAAAGAATCGCTGATGCTACAGCTGTACCCGGATGCAGAACTGCGGGAAAGTCACACTATCGACGTACTGATGGGGCGGCTACGTAAGAAAATTCAGCAATCAGAAGCAAAGGATGTGATCACGACCATGCGCGGGCAAGGATATCGTTTTGATATTGATACGCCTTCAGGTTCTGTATGAGAGAGAAGAAGCCGCCTTTCTCGCTTCTCATTCGTTTTTTACTGGCGACAGCAGCCATTGTGTTGGCGCTGTCGCTAGCCTATGGCGTCGTCGCCATTATCGGTTACAGCGTTAACTTTGATAAAACTTCATTCCGCCTACTGCGCGGCGAAAGTAACCTCTACTACAGCCTCGCACAGTGGCGCGATAACCAGTTGAATATCATCACTCCACCCGACGTTGATATCAATTTTCCCACGCTGGTGTTGATATACGATGAGCATGGCAACGTGCTCTGGCGCGAAAAGCACGTTCCCGAACTGGAAGCGCTGATCAATCCGGAATGGCTGAACAAGACGGCCTATCATGAATTAGATACCGACACCGATACCAGCAGCGCGGTATTAACGGGCAATACCTTGCTGCTGAACAGCCTGCGCGCGCTGAATGGTGCGCACAGTAATGCCTTAACGCATTCCATTGCCGTGAATGTTTATCCGAAGACTGAACATCTCCCATCAATCACGATTGTTGTCGTCGATCGCATTCCGCAGGAGCTCCAGCAGGAAGATGTTGTGTGGGAGTGGTTCAGCTATGTGTTAATCGCCAACCTTCTGCTGGTGCTTCCCCTGCTATGGCTGGGCGCTCACTGGAGTCTGCGCCCTATTCAGCATTTGGTAAAACAGATCGCCGAGTTGGAAAAAGGCACGCGCGAACAACTGGATGAAAACCCGCCGCGCGAGTTGTTCAGCCTGGTGAAAAACCTGAATATCCTGCTGAACAACGAACGTCAGCGCTACCATAAGTACCGCACGACACTCACCGATCTCACCCACAGTTTGAAAACGCCGCTGGCCGTCTTACAAACCACGTTACGCGCGCTACGTACCGGTAAAGAGATCACTATCGATCAAGCTGAGCCCATCATGCTGGCACAGATCAGCCGCATTTCGCAGCAGATTGGCTATTACCTGCGTCGCGCTAGCGTGCGCTCAGAACATAATTTACTGACACGCGAAGTGCACTCGGTTTCGGCACTGCTGGATGGTCTGTGTTCCGCGCTAAACAAGGTGTATCAGCGCAAAGGCGTGGCGTTAACGCTCGATATTCCACCCGAACTAACCTTCGTCGGTGAGAAGAATGATTTCATGGAAGTGCTGGGCAATATTCTTGATAACGCCTGTAAGTACTGCCTCGAATTTGTCGAGATTAGCGTGCAATACTCCGATCATAAGCTGCATCTGATTGTCGATGACGACGGCCCCGGTATCCATGAAAGCAAGCGCGAAATGATTTTCCTGCGCGGGCAACGTGCTGACCGCATGCGACCCGGTCAAGGTATAGGCCTTGCCGTGGCCGTCGAAATTATCGAACAATATCAGGGTGAGATCCTAATCAGTGACAGCGCACTGGGCGGTGCCCGAGTCGAAGCGATTTTCTCCCGCCAGAACCTGAGCCAGAATGAGGGGTGAAAGGCAGTACAGCACGCGATGCTTCCGCTATACTCGTCATACTTCAAGTTGCATGTACGTTGGCTACGTTCACTCACCCGGATCACTTACTTCAGTAAGCTCATCGGGATGAAATGAGAGACATCCTGTCTCTCACCGAAGGCCAACCGTTGGTTGGTCAAATTCGTTCCCGACGAATTTGTCCTTCTCTTGCCGCCGGCATGAAACTCGAGTTATTTAGAGTATATACTTATTGCCACAATGCAGATTGTTTTAAAATACTGATTATTTAAAGAAAAATCATGTCTTCAAGAACAGTCATTTCCTCAAAAACGAGTTTCTGGAAAACGGTATGGACTATCAGCTCAATCTCGACTGGCAGGATTTTTTAGCGAACTACTGGCAAAAGCGCCCACTCCTGATTAAAGGCGGTTTTACGCATTTCATCGACCCGATTTCACCTGACGAACTCGCCGGTCTGGCGTTGGAAAACGAGGTCGATAGCCGTCTGGTCAGCCATCAGAACGGACGCTGGCAAGTCAGCCACGGCCCTTTCGAGAGCTATGACCATCTGGGGGAAAGTAACTGGTCGCTACTGGTACAGGCCGTCGATCACTGGCATGAGCCTTCTTCTGCCTTGATGCAGCCATTTCGACAACTGCCGGACTGGCGTACTGATGATTTGATGATTTCATTCTCCGTCCCCGGTGGTGGCGTAGGGCCGCATCTGGATCAGTATGATGTGTTCATTATTCAGGGGACGGGACGTCGCCGCTGGCGCATCGGTGAAAAAATACCGATGAAGCAGCACTGTCCACACCCAGACCTGCTACAGGTCGATCCATTTGATGCCATTATTGATGAAGAGCTGGAACCGGGCGATATCGTCTATATTCCACCGGGCTTCCCGCACGAAGGTTATTCGCTGGAGAACTCGCTGAATTACTCCGTGGGTTTCCGTGCACCAAATGCACGCGAGCTGGTTAGCGGTTTTGCAGATTATGTGCTTTCCCGCGAACTCGGCAGTTATCGTTACAGCGATCCCAATATTCCCTCCCGTGAACATGTCGCCAGCGTGCTGCCGCAAGAGCTGGATACGCTGCAAAAAATGATGCTGGATCTGGTGCAACAGCCGGAGCATTTCCAGAACTGGTTTGGTGAATTTATTTCCCAGTCCCGTCATGAACTTGACCTCTCACCGCCGGAACCCCCTTATCAAGTAGACGAAGTGTATGATTATCTGCAACAAGGAGAGCCGCTACGTCGTTTAGGCGGCCTGCGGGTTATCTGCGTAGGGGATAGTTGCTTCGTTAACGGGGAGAAAGTGAACAGCACGCACAAATCCGCGTTGTTTGCGTTAGCTGAGCACCTAACTATTGATGCGAAACAGTTGGGTGATGCACTGGAAGATCCTTCCTTCCTCGCGCAGCTCACGGTACTGATCAACAGCGGTTACTGGTACTTCGCGGATTAAGATCAACCCTGAATAAAGGGTAGCACAGCAGTAAGGCGGAAATTCCCCGCCTTATTCGTCTCTGCCGGATGGGATGCCTACGGCTTTGCCCGCAGCGCCGTCAGTTCCGCAATACGCATAATCACAGAGACCGCCTTTTCCATGCCTTCCAGCGTGACAAATTCATGTTTGCCATGATAGTTGTAGCCACCGGTAAACAGATTCGGGCATGGTAACCCCTGAAATGACAGGTGTGCGCCGTCTGTGCCGCCGCGAATCGGTTTCATATTCGGTTCAATATCGCAATCCCGCATCGCCTGCTGTGCCAGCGCAATAATGTGCGGGTGCTGCTCAACCTGCTCACGCATGTTGTAATAGGTATCGGTAATCGTGACTTCGATGTAGCAATCTGGGTGCAGCCCTGCACCGACCTGTTCCGCAATATCCAGCATCGTCTGTTTACGCTGTTCAAAACCGTTGCGGTCAAAATCCCGGACGATGTAATGCAAGTCGGCACGCTCCACAGAGCCTTTCATATTGTGAAGGTGGTAGAACCCCTGATACCCCTCCGTTTGTTCTGGTGATTCACTCTCTGGCACATGCTGGTGATAACGCGAGGCCAGCGTCAGCGCGTTCACCATCACACCTTTGGCACTACCGGGATGCACATTATTGCCAACAATTTTCACCTGAACCGATGCGGCATTAAAATTCTCATACTCCAGTTCACCGACGCCACCACCATCCACCGTATAGGCCCACTGTGCGTTAAACGCTTTAACATCAAAAAACCGCGCACCCTTGCCAATTTCTTCATCAGGCGTAAAAGCAATGCGGATATCGCCATGCGGTAGCTGGCTTTTTTTCAGACGCACCAGCGCAGTCATGATTTCCGCGATCCCCGCTTTATCATCAGCGCCCAGCAGCGTTTTACCATCGGTGGTAATCAGCGTATGCCCCAAGAGTTGGTGCAACACTGGGAACATCACCGGTGACAGCACTTCATCCCCCACGCCCAAGGCAATATCGCCACCGCGGTAGTTTTCCAGAATCTGCGGGTTAACATTTTTACCGCTAAAATCCGGCGACGTATCCAGGTGTGAAATAAAGCCGATAGCAGGAACGGGCCAGGAAACGTTAGCCGGAAGCGTCGCCATCAGGCAGCCCTGTTTACTGAGTACAACCTGTTCAAATCCCAGTTCAAGCAATTCCTGCCGCAACGCGCGTGCCAGTTTTAATTGACCATCAGTACTTGGCACGTGTCGGGCGCCGAGTTTAGACTGTGTATCAAACGAAACGTAGTTCAAAAATCTGTCGAGTAATTTATCCATCTTATTTATGCCCCCTGAACCCTGAGAATCATTATGGATAGGGCTACCTCGGTACATATTGCGTCAGGTCAGTTTTTTCCCGATTTAACAAACTGTCATACCAGAATTTAGGCCAAAAAGCGGCAGCCGGGTCACGAAGAATGTCCAAATCAGGAAACAATCTGGAAACATTTGCGCCAATTTAGTGACCGAATCTACGCCATTCAGCCACCAATCGGCAGGAAGTGGAGCCACACAAGTTGGCGTTAAGCAGCGTTTCCCGTAAAATGCCCCCCTTAACTGCACACGCTGTCTGAAAGGTGATAACCCTTGGTACGATGCAACGGAGATGCCGTTGGTCAGCCAAATCAGGAAATAGAGCCAGACCTTAATGAAAGAAAACTCCCTGACTGTGCCGGTCGTTGAATTGCTCAACGTCCATAAAGGCTTTGATGGCAAAGACATCATTTCACATTTTAATCTCACCATTAATAACGGGGAGTTTCTGACGATCCTCGGGCCGTCCGGCTGCGGCAAAACCACGGTACTGCGCCTGATTGCTGGCCTCGAAACGGTCGATAGTGGTAATGTCATGCTGGAAAAGCAGGACATCACCCATCAACCCGCCGAGCAACGGCATGTTAATACCGTATTTCAAAGTTATGCCCTGTTTCCTCACCTCAGCGTTTTTGAGAACATAGCATTTGGCCTGCGCATGCAGAAAACGCCCGCCGCAGAGATTGCGCCACGAGTGACTGAAGCGCTGAAAATGGTGCAGTTAGAAGAGCTGGCGCAGCGCCGTCCGCACCAGCTATCCGGTGGCCAACAACAGCGCGTTGCCATCGCCCGCGCCGTCGTCAATCAGCCAAAAGTTCTGCTGCTGGATGAATCTCTGTCCGCGCTCGATTATAAGTTGCGTAAGCAGATGCAGAACGAACTGAAGGCACTGCAACGTAAGCTGGGCATCACCTTTATTTTCGTCACGCACGATCAGGAAGAAGCGCTGACCATGTCCGACCGCATCGTGGTGATGCGCGATGGACGCATCGAGCAAGACGGCACGCCGCGTGAAATCTACGAAGAACCGAAAAACCTGTTCGTTGCCAGCTTTATTGGTGAAATTAATATCTTTGATGCTGTCGTGCTGGAATCGCTGGACGAACAGCGGGTGCGCGCGCAGGTCGAAGGCCATGAGTGTGTGATTACCGTCAGCTTTCCGGTTACCGTCGGCCAACACCTCAGCGTGCTGCTGCGACCGGAAGATTTACGCGTCGAAGAGCTGGGCGATAGTATGCCATCGGAAGGGATGGTGGGTTACGTGCGCGAACGTAACTATAAAGGCATGACGCTGGAATCCAACATTGAGTTGGAAAACGGCAAGATGGTGATGGTCAGTGAATTCTTTAACGAAGACGATCCCGACTTCGATCATACACTCAACCAGAAAGTCGATGTCACCTGGGTAGAAAGTTGGGAGGTCGTCCTGCACGATGAAGACGTCGCGTAAACGCTTTCAAAACATCATTATCACACTCATCGTTGCCTGGCTGGTGCTGTTTGTTTTCCTGCCCAACCTAATGATTATCGGCACCAGTTTTCTGACGCGCGATGACACGCATTTCGTCAGTCTGGTCTTTACGTTGGAAAACTATACGCGCCTGGCCGATCCGCTTTATGCTTCAGTTCTGGTACATTCACTGAACATGGCCGTTATCGCCACGCTCTGCTGTCTGCTGCTGGGCTATCCGTTTGCGTTTATTCTGGCACGTTTGCCGAAGAAAATTCAGCCGCTGATGCTGTTTCTGCTGATTGTGCCGTTTTGGACCAACTCGCTGATCCGCATTTACGGGCTGAAAATTTTTCTGAGTACGCGCGGCCATCTGAATGAATTCCTGCTCTGGACTGGCCTTATCGATACACCGCTGCGGATTATGTATACCTCCGAAGCCGTGATTCTCGGCCTGATTTATATCCTGCTACCTTTCATGGTGCTGCCGCTCTATTCCAGCATTGAAAAGCTCGATAAATCCTACCTTGAAGCCGCCCGCGATCTGGGGGCCAATAAATGGCAAACCTTTACTCGTGTAGTGATCCCGCTGACCATGCCGGGCATTATCGCCGGCTGCCTACTGGTTCTGCTGCCAGCTATGGGGCTGTTCTTCGTGGCCGATCTAATGGGGGGCGCCAAGAATTTGCTGATCGGTAACGTCATTAAAAGCCAGTTCCTTAATATCCGCGACTGGCCGTTTGGTGCAGCCACCAGCATCTGCCTGACGCTGGTCATGGGCGTGCTGCTCTTTATCTACTACCGTACAGCTCGCCTGATGAATAAAAAAGGAGAGCTGGAATGACCGGACGCTTAATCCGCGGTGGATTTATGTCCATCATTTACGCTTACCTGTACATCCCGGTCGTCATTCTGATCGTGAACTCGTTTAATCAGGCACGTTTTGGCATCAACTGGCAGGGATTTACGCTGGACTGGTATCGGTTGCTGATGAACAACGACAGCCTACTTCAGGCCGCACAGCACTCGCTGATAATGGCCGTATTTTCCGCAACGTTCGCCACGCTAATTGGTTCTCTGACGGCCGTCGCACTGTATCGCTACCGTTTTCGCGGCAAGTCTTTTGTCGGAGGCATGCTGTTTGTGGTGATGATGTCGCCGGATATCGTGATGGCGATCTCGCTGCTGGTGCTCTTCATGCTGTTGGGAATATCGCTCGGGTTCTGGTCATTGCTGTTTTCCCACATTACTTTCTGCCTGCCCTTCGTGGTGGTGACCGTCTATTCGCGCCTGAAAGGGTTTGACGTGCGGATGCTGGAAGCCGCACGTGATTTGGGCGCCAGCGAAGTGATTATTTTGCGCAAAATTATTCTGCCGCTGGCGATGCCCGCAGTGGCCGCCAGTTGGCTGCTGAGCTTTACGCTGTCGATGGATGACGTGGTGGTGTCCTCGTTTGTCACCGGACCCGCGTATGAAATTCTGCCGTTGAAGATTTACTCAATGGTGAAAGTTGGCGTCTCCCCCGAAGTCAACGCGCTGGCGACGATTTTACTCATTCTGTCGCTCGTGCTAGTGCTCAGTAGCCAGCTGATTTTACGCGACCGCACCGGAAAATAGAGGTTACGGCTCGCGCTATTCACATCTGCTTTTCATGCCCGTTGAAAACAACAGGTATTTCCTTTGGGATTTGTAAGGAGGTAAACATAATGAAAAAGTGGCCACACCTACTGGCGGCCTGCGCCCTGGCATTCGGCATTAACACCGCCAACGCCAACGACAGCAAAACGCTTTATTTCTATAACTGGACCGAATACGTGCCACCGGGCCTGTTGGAACAGTTCACCAAAGAAACGGGGATCAAGGTGATTTACTCCACCTATGAATCCAACGAGAGTATGTACGCCAAGCTGAAAACCTATAAGGACGGTGCCTACGATCTCGTTGTGCCATCGACCTATTTCATCTCCAAGATGAGTAAAGAAGGCATGCTGCAAAAGATTGATACCAGCAAGCTCAGTAACTTCCATAACCTCGATCCGAATCTGCTGCATAAATCCTTCGACCCAAACAACGACTACTCGATTCCCTATATCTGGGGCGCCACGGCAATTGGCGTTAATCATGAAGTGATTGACCCCACCAGCGTCAGTGGTTGGGCCGATTTGTGGGATGCGAAGTACAAAAACAGCCTGCTGCTGACAGACGACGCGCGTGAAGTGTTCCAAATCGCCCTGCGTAAGCTGGGTTACTCCGCAAATACCACCGACCCAAAAGAGATTGAAGCGGCCTATAAAGAGTTGCAAGCTCTGATGCCAAACGTGCTGACATTCAACTCGGATAATCCCGGTAACCCGTTCATTGAAGGGGAAGTCAATCTGGGTATGGTGTGGAACGGTTCTGCCTACGTGGCACGTCAGGCGGGAACACCGCTGGATATCATCTGGCCGAAAGAAGGCGGCATCTTCTGGATGGACAGCCTGGCGGTTCCTGCTAACGCCAAAAACGTTGACGGTGCGATGAAGCTGATCGATTTCCTGCTGCGCCCGGAAGTGGCGGCGCAGGTTGCGGAAACTATCGGCTATCCGACGCCGAATCTCGCAGCGAAAAAATTACTCCCACCGGAAGTGTCAGGGGACAAAACGCTGTACCCGGATGACGACACCATCGCAAAAGGCGAATGGCAGAACGACGTTGGCAGTGCCAGCACGCTGTATGAAACTTACTTCCAGCAGCTAAAAGCGGGTCGTTAATCGCGCACACTATCGCGATGCAGATCGGCTTTCTCTATCGGAATCGGCAGACAACCCTATTTGCCGAACAAGAACGGTGGTAACGGAATAGAAGAGTAAAGCGTTTGCGCCATGGACAAAAGCGTCAGGAACGCTTTTGAACGTCGCTTGCGATGGCCCTGAAAGGGTGAATCTCAGGGATGAGATTCATATCTGCGCAATCCGAGCTTACATGGACGTACTTGCAGCGTCTTTACGATCTATCCGTTACTACCGCTCGACGCGCTTTATCTGCAACCTCTAGCTTTCATTACCATAAACTGTGTTTCTACTCTGATTACAAATATCATCTCAAGCCATCAAATTGACAGCTAAAAGCATTATCCTGACGGCATTAGGAAAATAATTGTGCGCCGCTTCTTCTATAATGATTCCACACCCACCGGAATCACGATAAGGAACACCACCATGCTGCAACTTTCCAGCCACAGTTTTCAGGACGGCGAAACTATCCCAGGCGAATTTGCCTTTGCTGTACCGGATGCAACTAGCCACATTGAGCTGTCTTCTAACCACAACCCCCATCTTGCGTGGCACGGCGCGCCCGAAGGGACACAGTCTTTCGTATTGATCTGCCACGACCCTGATGTCCCCAGCCGCGGTGACGACGTGAATCAGGAAGGCCGCGAGGTGAGCGCCTCCCTGCCGCGTGTCGCTTTCTACCATTGGCTATTGCTAGATATTCCAGCCAGCGTCAATGAAATTCCTGCCGCCTCGCATTCCACTGGCATCACGCCACGTGGTAAAACGGGCCCGGATGCCCCTACCGGTCTCCGACACGGCATCAATGATTACACCGTCTGGTTCGCCACGGACGAGCAGATGAAAGGCACCTACTATGGCTATGACGGCCCTTGCCCGCCGTGGAACGATGCACTTGTCCATCATTACATCTTCACGCTTTACGCGCTCGCGACACCCTCTTTGGCGATAGAAGGCGAACTTAACGGGGCAAATGTCCGTGCTGCGCTGGCTAACGCGCCAGTATTGGCAGAAGCCAAACTCACCGGGCTGTATACGCTGAACCCGGCATTGTTGTGATAATGATAAGTGATGATAATGACTCGTTATAAGCATGACGGGCTATGAGCGTGACCGCATTACGCTCCGCAGCTCCGCCTCTGGGTGCAGAGGCGGACTGGATATTGCCGTCAGGCCAGCCGCTACAACGGTATGGCCTGTGTGCATTAGCCCAACCCCATTTGTGCACGCCACAGCAGACAACGCGCTTTCATTTTTATGAAGCCACACTTCTGCTGGTTCTCTCCGGCCAATTGACCCTTATTGAACAGAACGGCACGACAGTTATTGACACCCCGTCTCAACTTTGCCTGATTACGCCTGATACCAGTGCCAATTTGACGAAAACGCCCGGCGGTCATGACGCCGTCTTCAGATCGCTCTTTCTGACGTTTTCATCCACGCTTCTGGCGCAGTTTTATCACCGCTATCCGGAAAAATTGTCGCCAGTACACCATGCTGCGCCTTTCTCAACCCTCAGACTGGATGACGATCTGACCCACACATTGCAATATCTGGTCGCAGGGATAACGGGCAACGCGCTCACTGAAGCACGTCTCGAACTCCGGCTGATGGATATGCTGCTGGTGCTATCAGAACGAGGATATAGCTTCGGCGCACCATCACAGCCTGGCATTACGGCACAGCTACGTGCACTTATCAGCGAAGAGCCGGAGCGTCACTGGACCGCACAGTCTGCGGGGCGACGGCTGGCCATGAGTGAGGCGACGCTGCGTCGAAGGCTATCCGCCGAGCAGACACGTTTTGAAGTGCTGTTGCTGGAAACGCGTATGCAACACGCGATGATGTTGGTGCAGACGACGTCATGGAGTATGCCACTTCTGGCTGAAGCCTGCGGATATAAATCCTCGGCGCGTTTTTCCGAACGGTTTAAGCACCGTTTTGGCTGTTCGCCAACCAAGATTCGTTAATCGTCGCTTACGGCACTGCACATCCTGTCATATTCAACACCGTTATGATGTGAACACAGAAATTACCTTCAAAAAAAAGCGCCCTGTCGGATAACCCACAGGACGCTTAACGATCTCAGATGATCAGAACGATTTTAGCGTATCAGCCTTTCTGTTCCTGCGCTAAATCGTGAGCGATTTTCACCGTCTCATCCAAATAAGGATCGGGTGCCTGATAATCCTTCGGCAGATCTTCCAGCGACTTGAGCGGTTTCTCACCTTCTCTCGCCAGTCGATCGTTAATACGCTTCAGACGCATCGCTTCATCGTCATCATTCTCTTTCTCGCGCTGAGCCAGATTGAGCGCGACGACGTTGCGCTTATCTTTCATCGCGTTGTAGCGGGCGATATCTTGCGCGACGTACTGGAATTCAGGATCTTTGGCGATGCGCTCCTGATGGTGCTCATTCAGCGTGCTAATCAGCGCCTTCAAATTGCCACTTTTCGTGTAGTTAGCCGCTTTAATGCTATCCCACGGTAGTGCGTTGTCTTCAAACTTCTCGCCGGTATCTACCGTTTCGGTGCCGGTTGGCATCATGACGTCAGGCGTCACACCTTTCATCTGCGTACTGCCGCCGTCAATACGATAGAACTTTTGAATCGTATATTGCACGGAACCCAGCGCGGGCCAGTCAGGGCGCAGCATTTGATCGTAAATCCGATTCAGCGAGCGATATTGCTGCACGGTGCCTTTACCAAACGTCGGCTCACCCACGATCAAGGCACGACCATAATCCTGCATTGCCGCCGCGAAGATCTCCGAAGCAGAAGCACTGAAACGGTCTACCAGTACCACCAGCGGGCCTTTGTAATACACAATGCCATCAGTGTCGCTGTCTTCACGCACCTTGCCATTATTATCACGCACCTGCACCACTGGGCCGCTTGGAATAAACAGGCCGGAAAGCCCTACCGCTTCCGTCAGCGCACCACCGCCGTTAGTACGTAAGTCAATCACAATGCTGCTGACGTTCTGTTTTTCCAGCTTCTGGAGCTGAACTTTGACGTCATCCGTCAGGCCGACATAGAAACCGGGAATATCCAGCACGCCGACTTTATCTTTGCCGACTGTCTTGACGGACATCTTGACTGCACGGTCCTCAAGGCGGATACGCTCGCGCGTCAGCGTGACAATCCGGGTTTTCGTCCCCTTGCCAGCCGGCAGGATTTCCAGACGTACCTTACTACCTTTCGGCCCTTTAATCAGCGCAACGACATCATCCAGACGCCAGCCGATAACATCCACCATCGGCTTGCCGTTTTGGCCTACGCCAACCACGCGGTCACCGACGGTAATGTTTTTGCTTTTCGCTGCCGGACCACCGGGCACCATAGAATTGATCATGGTGTAGTCGTCATCCATCTGCAACACCGCGCCAATCCCTTCGAGAGACAGGCTCATTTCGGTATTGAATTGCTCGGTGTTACGCGGTGACAGGTAGCTGGTATGCGGGTCAATTTCACGCGCAAAGGCGTTCATGACAAGTTGGAAAACATCTTCGCTGTTGCTCTGCGCCAGGCGGCGAATAGCAAACTGGTAACGCTTGGTCAGCGTCTCTTTGATGTCTTTATCATCTTTACCGGTCAGCTTCAGGCTGAGCCAGTCATATTTTACCTTGGCATCCCACAGGCGGTTAAGTTCACCCACGTTCTGCGGCCAAGGGGCTTTGCTGCGATCGAGCTCAAACGTGTCATTGCCCGTCAGATCGACAGGTTTATCCAGCAGCGACAGCGCATATTGAAAGCGTTCAAACCGACGCTTCTGGGCCAGATTGTACAGCGCGTAAGGAACATCCAATTGACCCGATTTCAGCGCGTCGCCCAGTTGGGCTTTTTGCCCGGAAAACTGCGTGATATCAGAAGCCAACAGCACGTTGTGGCTGTAGTCCAGCATGTTGAGGTAGCGGTTAAAAATTTTCTCAGAGAACTGCGCATCCAGCATAAACTGGCGATAGTGCGAACGCAGAAAACGTGAGGCCACCCTGTCGCTCACAGTAGCATGTTGAGGCTCCTGATGTAGCTGAGGGATCTGCTCAACACGCGTAATATTTTCATTTGCAAAACTAGAGCCCGTCAGCAGTAAGCCTGCGATGGCGGTTATTCTGACTAAGTTGTTCATGCCCAGGTTGGCCTCCGTATCAGAACTGCAAATGTTCTGCGCGTACAATCATTGCCAGTCCAGAAGCCAATTGTACTCTGACTTCGCCTTTGGCAATTTCAAGCACGGTGGCATCCATGGCGTCTTTGCCGGCTCTGACTTTGATTTCCTGACCGATTTGCAGTTTGGAAACATCCGTAACTGCTACCCGCTGACGCTCATTGCTGGCAGGCTTTGCCTGACGAGGTTGAGCATTAACAGATGGCTGAGAAGAGGACTGCGATTGGCCGAGAGAAGGCTGACGGGGTTTACGCGGTGCACTGTTTTGAGATGCACTGTTTTGAGATGCGCTGTTGCGAGATGCGTTGTATTGGGAAGCATCGCGACGCGGCGCACGCTTCTGAGCGGGACGAGGGGTACGCGCAGCGTCTGCCGATTCCCCGGCTGCTTCACGTTTTTTCGCCCGCTGCTCAGCACGCTGAGCCTGAACTCGCGCTTTCGCTTCTTCCAACTGCGTGCGGGCATGATCGACATGCTGCTGTTCCAACTCGCCACACGGATTGCCATCCAGATCGACACGTTGTGCACCCAATTTTACACCGTACAGATAGCGCCAGCTTGAGGTGTAAAGACGCAGCGCAGAGCGTAATTGCGTCTTGCTGACGTTATCGGACTCTGGTACACGCTCAACAAGATCCTGAAAAATACCGATCTTTAACGGACGCGTTTCACCTTCAGTGGTGAAACAAAGCGGGAACCGCTCTGCCAAAAAGGCAATAACTTCTTTACTACTGTTCAACTTAGGTTGATTTTCCATGAAATTTCCTGATTACAACGGGTTTGCCAACCGGCGCAGGCATGAACAGGCGTCATTATAATGACGCCATCGGCAATTGCCACGTTAACCTTGTCTCAACGTGAGAGAATTGATGAATGTCATCACATCGCTCGCTTCCAGTTGAGCGCAAAGTACGCTAACTACGGCCTTCAGCCCTTCTTCATCATCCGCGTCGAAACGCTGATAAAGGGGACTGTCAATATCCAGAACGCCAATCACTTGCCCGTTCACGACAAGCGGTAGCACGATTTCCGCGTTACTCGCGGCATCACAGGCGATATGACCGGGGAACGCATGGACATCATCCACGCGCTGAATGCGATTTTCAGCTATCGCCGCACCGCATACACCTTTGCCAACAGGAATACGCACACAGGCAACTTTGCCCTGAAACGGTCCCAGGAAAAGCGTGTCGTTATCCAACAGGTAAAACCCTGCCCAGTTAACCCCATCCAAACGCTCAAACAGCAACGCACTACTGTTTGATAAGATCGTAATAAAACGGTTTTCATCCGCGATAAGCGATGACGTGTCGCGAACGAGATCCTGATAAAATTCTTGTTTATTCATAACGTATATCGTTGTCTTTTCAAAACAATGCGAACAATTCCCGCACAGACTGCATTAGCCTCGGTTACAGAATGCCATAAGATTAACGCCTTCGCGCGAAGAATCCTTCGCTTTACTGTACCGCTGTCGCGCATATCGTGCTATTTCCACCTGAAAAATAATAGCGGGCGGAGATCAGAGCGTTATATGAATTTATCATTCGTTGAGCCTTCAGTTACACTAAATAGCTGTGAATACGTTATCTATCGTGAATATAACGGGACTCAACACCTTCTACCGGATCGCAGGAAAAATGAAAATACATAATATAGCCAGCCCTGCGCCGTTTCCCTCTCCCCGACCGCCGTTAACCGAGGGAGCGAAAAGTACCGTACCCGCGCTCAATCGATATCATCGCTGCCCGGAATGTGATGCCTTTTTTGCTCTGCCACCATTGAAGCGTAACCAGACAGCGAACTGCCCACGCTGCGATGCCAGAGTTAGTTCAGGCAGAGACTGGCCCATTTCCCGGTTTGCTGCGATGGCCGTTGCCATGCTGGTACTGATGCCGTTTGCCTTCACTGAACCGTTAATCAGTATTCGTCTCCTCGGTGTCACCATCAATGCCAGCCTGTTTGAAGGCATTTGGCAAATCACCCGTCAGGGGCATCCGCTCACAGCAAGTATGGTCGCGTTCTGTACCGTGGGCGCGCCGCTCACGCTGGTCTTTTCGCTGTTATATCTGTTCTTTGCTTCCCGCATCGGCATGAATCTGCGCCCCATCCTGCTCATGTTGCAACGGTTGAAAGAGTGGATGATGCTGGATATCTATCTGGTCGGTATGGCCGTCGCGGCGATCAAAGTGCGTGAATTCGCGGATGTTCAGGCGGGTATCGGGCTGGTCGCTTTTCTGGCGCTGATGAGCTTAAGCCTACTGACGCTGATTCACTTAAATACCGACCAGTTGTGGCAGCGGTTTTACCCGCGTATGAGGCCACTGATTTCGCCGGATCGCTATCGCATCTGCCTTTCCTGCCATTTCAGCAGTTCGCCTGACAACCGAGGACGCTGTCCCCGTTGCCATATTCCGCTTCGCTTGCGCCAGCGGCACAGTCTGCAAAAATCCTGGGCAGCATTGATTGCTTCCATCATTTTACTGTTACCCGCTAACCTGTTGCCCATATCGATTATTTATGTCAACGGCGTACGCACGGAAGACACGATCTTCTCCGGCATTCTTTCGCTTGCCACAGGCAATGTTCCTGTTGCGCTGGTGGTGTTTATCGCCAGTATTCTTGTGCCGTTTACTAAAGTGCTGGTGCTGTTCGGGCTGCTAGTGAGCATCCATCTCAGGTTAGAAGGCAATATCATGATGCGCATGAAGATGCTGCGCGTTATCCGCTGGATTGGCCGCTGGTCTATGCTCGATTTATTTGTGATTGCTCTGACGATGTCGCTCGTCAACCGCGATCAACTCCTCGCTTTCACCATGGGACCTGCTGCTTTTTACTTTGGCGCGGCGGTGATTCTCACTATCCTTGCCGTTGAATGGCTGGATAGCCGACTGATGTGGGATAACACTGATGTGGAATAATAATGCAAGATAATACGTCCGGGACAACAACCGAAGCGACGGTGAAAAGCAAGCGTCGCCTGTCGCCGTTTTGGCTGCTGCCGCTGATTGCACTGATGATTGCTGGCTGGCTGATTTACACCAATCAGCAGGAGCGCGGCACCACGGTTACCATTGATTTCGTCTCCGCCGACGGGATTGTCGCCGGACGAACCCCCGTGCGCTATCAGGGGGTGGAAGTCGGCACGGTACAAAATATCAAGTTGAGCGACGACCTGCGCACCATACAGGTCGAAGCCAGTATCAAAAGCGATATGAAGGAAGCGTTGCGCAGCGGGACGCAGTTCTGGCTGGTCACACCGAAAGCCTCCCTCGCCGGGGTTTCAGGGTTGGATGCGTTGGTGGGCGGTAACTACATCGGTATGATGCCCGGTTCCGGCGAGCCGCAAGAGCACTTTTCCGCGCTGGATACACAGCCCAAGTACCGCGTGAATACCGGAGAATTGCTGATTCATCTCCATGCGGACGACCTCGGTTCACTGAATACTGGCTCGCTGGTTTACTACCGCAAAATCCCGGTGGGAAAAGTCTACGACTATACGGTTTCTCAGGATCGCCGTGGTGTCACGATTGACGTGCTGGTGGAGCGCCGTTTTACCCCTCTGGTGAAGAAGAATAGTCGCTTCTGGAACGTGTCTGGCTTTAATGCGGACATCAGCGTCAGCGGTGCGAAAATTGAGATGGAAAATCTGGCGGCGCTGGTTAACGGCGCGATCGCGTTCGATTCACCAGAAGAGAGTGAGGAGGCCGGTGCCGAGCAATCCTATCGACTCTATCCCGATCTGGCACAGAGTCAGCGCGGGGTGAAAATCACACTGGATTTACCGTCGGGCGACAGCCTATCTGAAGGTCGCACTCCGCTAATGTATCAAGGATTGGAAGTCGGCACGTTGGATAAAATCACGCTGAACCCGGACGGCGGTAAGGTCAGCGGGGAGCTGATTATCGATCCTTCCGTCGTGTCGCTGATGCGTGAAGGCACACGTATCGAACTCAGCAAACCCCAGCTTTCACTCAACGACCTGAATGTGTCACGCCTGCTGAGCGGCCCGACGCTGACGCTACTCCCCGGCGAAGGCGAACCGCGCCAGCATTTTACCGTGCTGGATAGTGGACAGCTGCAGCTCACCCAGCCCGGCGCACTGTCTATTCAGCTCACAGCAGCACAGAGCTATGGCATTGATAGCGGCCAACCCGTGCTACTGCACGGTGTGCAGATCGGTCAGGTCGTGAAGCGCACGCTGGATGAACAAGGTGTCAGCTTCATTTTGGTGATCGAGCCGCGATATCGCCAGTTATTGCACCGCGACAGCAAATTCATCGTGAACAGCCGCGTGAATGTAAAGATGGGGCTGGATGGAATTCAAGTGCTGGGTGCCAGCGCGCAAGAGTGGGTCAGCGGCGGCATTCAGGTTTTACCGGGCAGCACAGGCTATGTGCAGGCCCGTTACCCGCTGTTCAGCGATCTCGAAAAAGCCGAAGAAGGCATTCGCAGTGCTACCCCTTCTCCCACTCTTACCTTAGTGACCGATAGCCTGCCGGATATTCAGGACGGCTCCATCGTGCTGTACCGTAAATTTCAGGTAGGCGAAATCATGCGGGTGCGACCCAAGGCGGATACCTTTGAGGTTGACGTTTATATTCGTCCCGAACACCGTAAGCTGCTGACGGAAAACAGCGTATTCTGGGCAGAAGGCGGGGCCCGAGTGCAGTTGAATACCTCAGGCCTGACCGTGCAGGCTTCCCCGTTGAATCGGGCGCTTAAGGGCGCTATCAGTTTTGATAATCTGGAAGGCGCACCGGAAATTAAAGGCGGCAAACGCGTCCTGTACAACAACGAAACGGCGGCGCGCGCCGTAGGAAGCCGCATCATTCTGCGCACCTACGACGCCAGTAAACTCGCGCCGGGCATGCCGATCCGCTATCTGGGCATTGATATAGGCCAGTTGGATTCGCTAAAGCTGTCCGAACAACGTAACGAAGTGCTGGTGCAGGCCGTGCTCTATCCTGAATATGTGCGTAATTTCGCCCGTGCCGGAACGCGTTTTTCCGTCGTCACGCCGGAAATTTCCGCCGCTGGCGTGAACCATCTGGAAACACTATTCCAGCCTTATATCAACGTCGAACCGGGTAACGGCAGCGTTACACGTAATTTTGAGCTGCAACAGGCCACTATCTCCGATTCCCGCTATCAGGACGGCCTGAATATCAGCGTGGATGCACCGGAAGCCGGCGCGTTGCAGGTCGGTACGCCCGTGCTGTTCCGCGGTATTGAAGTGGGTACGGTAACCGGGTTGTCGCTGGGTACGCTCTCCGATCGTATCGCAGTGTCGCTGCGGATCAGCAAACACCATCAGCATCTGGTGCGCGACAATTCCGTCTTCTGGCTCGCTTCTGGCTACAATCTGGAATTTGGCCTGACGGGCGGCGTCATCAAGAGCGGAACCTTCCAGCAATTCATCCGCGGCGGGATCGCTTTTGCCACGCCCCCCAGTACGCCACTCGCACCTAAAGCGCAGGAAGGGAAACATTTCCTGCTGCGAAACGAGGAACCCAAAGAGTGGCGGCAATGGGGTACGGCGATTCCGAATCCTCCCCATCATTAACGCTCATACCTGACAGGGCGGCGATGATCGCCCTGTCGTTTTCACGCTATCCATGAAAGATCCGTGCTACACTTCGCCGCTTCTTCCCCTCGTTTTACTGAATAACCTGTACGGAACCACGCCGTGGCAAAATTTACCCCAGCCAGCCTGCCTACTGAATTTCTCGACATGATGCGGAACATCATGCCTTCATCGCTTTCGATGGAAGATTTTATTGCCGCCTGCCAGCGCCCGCTGCGCCGAAGCATCCGCGTCAATACGTTAAAAATCAGCGTTGATGCCTTTCTTCAGCTCGTGCAACCCTATGGCTGGCAGCTTGAACCGATCCCTTGGTGTCAGGACGGTTTCTGGCTGTTGAATGCGGAAGAGGAAAACACGCGGCTAGGCAACACGCTGGAGCACCTGAGCGGGCTATTTTACATTCAGGAAGCCAGCTCAATGCTGCCCGTCAGCGCATTGTTCCATCGTAACGATGCGCTGGAAACGGTATTGGACGTCGCGGCCGCACCGGGTTCTAAAACGACACAGATTGCAGCACGACTGGATAACAAAGGGGCGATTGTCGCCAACGAGTATTCGGCCAGCCGGGTCAAAGTGCTGCACGCCAACATCAGCCGCTGTGGCGTCAGCAATACCGCGATGACACACTTCGACGGGCGGGTTTTCGGCGCAGCCTTACCGGAGTATTTTGATGCGATACTGCTTGATGCCCCGTGTTCCGGTGAAGGCGTGGTGCGTAAGGATCCAGCGGCAATGAGCCACTGGTCGCAAGAGAGCATTACCAATATAGCCGCCACACAGCGCGACCTGATTCTGAGCGCGTTTCATGCCCTGAAGTCCGGCGGCGTAATGATTTACTCCACCTGTACGCTGAATAAGCAGGAAAATCAGCAGGTCTGTCATTGGCTCCAGGCGCAATTTCCCGATGCGTGTGAATTTGAATCATTACACGATCTCTTCGACGATGCCGCACGTGCCACAACGGAAGACGGTTTCCTGCACGTCTTCCCGCAGATTTATGACAGCGAAGGCTTCTTTGTTGCCCGTTTGCGGAAGACGGCCAGCGTGCCCCCGCTGCCGCGTCCGGGTTACAAAGTCGGAAAATTCCCGTTCTCTCCGCTTGCCCCCAAAGATTGCACGCTACTCATACAGGCGGCGCGCAAACAGAGCATTCGCTGGGATGAGACGTTACTGCAACTCTGGCAGCGTGATAGCGAGATCTGGCTTTTCCCTGCTGCGCTGACCTCCGCTTTCGGCAATATTAAATTCTCACGTATTGGCATTAAGCTCGCCGAGCGCTTCCCTAAAGGTTTTCGCTGGCAGCATGAAGCGATTGTCGCGCTGGCCGATCCAAATGCAAACAATGCCTATGCACTGACCGATGACATCGCCTGTGAGTGGTTCCAGGGCAAAGACTGTTATCCAGAACCGCTCCCTGCTGCGGATGAGCTGATTTTAACCTACCAGAACACCCCCGTGGGTCTGGCCAAACGCCTCAATAGCCGGATAAAAAACAGCCTGCCACGCGATTTAGTTCGGGATGGCGCGTCTTCCGCCCACCCTCTTGCTAAAGAATAAATACGATTTCTGCATCAGGTGGCGATAAAACCACCTGATGAACAGCCCATTCCCCTCTCCTCACTGATTTTCATCTACAATTATCACGACAGATAAGAAAATCAGTAATGTCTGGAGAGCGGCATGTTTGCGTTAGTGATATTTGTTTGTTATCTCGGGCATGGCTGTGACGATGTGGTCGTCGGCGCCTACAACACTGAAGCGCAGTGTCTGCAAGCGATGGACGAACAGCGCCTGCGTCGTGCTGGCTGTTTCCCTATCGAAGAGTATATTGATGGCTTCTGGATCCCCGCGCAGGAGTACGCTGATTTTTAGCTTTCTCACCTGACTCTTCTCATCGACACACACCAAAACCGCGCATACCAAAGTGAAAGTGATTAGCGTGTGCGGCGTTGTATTCCGGTCCCAGCGAGTTACCGAAAAAGCGACAACTTTCCCTGAACGTGGTGCGCAAATAGCTGCCGCGATCGTCCGTTGCCGCCCACTGGTTCAGGACGCTAATCTGCCGTCCATCTGAGAGACGAAACGCCGCGATATCCCACGCGTCCGCCGTCGCATGCTCACTCAAACGGCCTTCCGGCCGATGATAGACATTGCGGCAGGCATAGCTGCCCATATGATCGATACGCATCAGCGATGTACCAAGCGATTGCGCCTGCGGCACAGCGACCTGCGCCACAAACATCGTACTACTCAACGCTAATGGACAACTTGCCAGAAAGCTGGAACTGAGTGTGACCGCGCCAAAATCTTGCACCCGCACGGGCGACGCCACCGGACATTGCCCGCTGATATCATTGACCTCGGAGAAGCGTAGCCGCCCGTTTTCCTGCGCCTGTTTTAACACTGCCAAACAGGCATCAGGATCGCTGGCGACAGATTTCATTTTCAGTCGGGTAATAAATGTAGGCGGGTCATCGACAGATAACGGAGAGAAGGGATCGTAACCGGGGGGAAGTTGACGTTGGATCCAGGGTGCCAGAGCCACTACCGCCCCTAGTATCACCGCAACTATCAACCATCCCCGCATCAGCATCGCTCCCCGGTTATTTTCTTCTTCTGAGTAATATTATGCCATTAACGCAAATTCGGCCGGATCCATTTCCAGAGATACTCCCGCTTCCACAATTTTCTGCCATTCCTGTTCGGACAGGTCAATACCGTCAGCATAGCGCTGCGCCTGAGAAATACGTTCTGGTTCCCCAGCAATTAAAATAGGCTGTGCCGGATCGGGAGCCGTTGAAGAACGAACGTAATCCAGCATCGCATCATATTCTTTTTGCAACCACGCCATAGACACCATGCTGGCAGGGTCGATAACAATCGTCGTCATATTATTTACGATTGCCCCCTGACGTTCGTTTTCCGGTTGAATGGTTCCACCGCCGGAAAGTAGCCCCGCCAGCATTTCAGCCGCTAAAATCAATCCGCCGCCTTTATGCTTCGCGATGGGTTTCAGCGCGCCATGCTTTTCCCCTTCCCACATCACTTTCGGATCGTTTGTGGAAACACCGTTGCAATCCAGCATAACCTCTTCATCAAACGTTTTACCTGCCAGATACGCAACGCGAGTTTTACCCAGTGCAACCACGCTGGTGGCGAAATCCAGAACAAAGGCCGCGTTATGCGCCGTGGGCGGGAATGCAATGCAGATAGGGTTCGTTCCGAAACGGGCCTCACTGCCACACCAGGGTGCCACAATCGGGTCGAGATCGTTAACGTTGACAAAGTGTATCGAAACGAGCCCGGCGTCCGCCGCCATTTCCCCATAGGTGCCGATGCGTCCCAAATGACAGGTAGACGACAGCGTCATTAAACACACGCCCGTCGTTTTCACCCGATCAATGGCCGCCTGCATCGCTTCTTTACCCGTACGCTGACCAAAGCCGCGATCGCCAGTAAATTGCAGCACCGCTCCGCTGTCGCGCAGCAAACGCGCCGGGGTATTCGGGTGCATGATGCCTTTCCCGATAAATTCCACGTAGTGTGGCAACATCCCCACGCCGTGGCTGTCATGCCCTTTCAGGTTCGCGGTCACAAGGTGTTCGGTAACAATACGGGCTTCATTTTCTTCACATCCTGCTTTTTGCAATACGCTTTGCATCGTCGCCATCAGACGGCTGACTGAAATCTGCATATCTCTTCCCTTTATCTACTGATGAGTATTCACAGGTTTCATCCTACTGCGGAACGGGAATGAATGGCACAGCCAATAAAGAACAATATTTTTGAAAAAGAATAACAAATCTCTCTGATGTTTATTGCCAAAGCATGTCGCTATGATTTCTCACATCAAGGTAAATCGCCTAATTAACACCATAAAACGTGAAGGAATAGAATCATGAAAAACATCAAAAATTTTATCGCAGTTATCGCACTTTCTACTTTGTCTTTCGGCGCTTTTGCAGCACAAGAAATCGCGACCGTTTCCGTTAGCGGTGCAAAAACGTTAGACGGTTTCGAAGCACAGGTTGCTCAAAAAGCCAAAAAAGCGGGTGCATCGTCATATCGCATCGTTTCCGCTACCGGTAACAATCAATTGCGCGGTACCGCGATTCTGTATAAATAAGTCGTACCAGACGTCAGGGAGCCTCAGGGCTCCTCTGTCGCATCGCTCTCCCAATCTTGCGCCCACCTGCCGATTTTGCCCCCTTCTGTTGTGAACAAAATACAAACAAGTCAAACACAACACCAATCAGTGCGATTGCTTTAACCATCTGGTGAAGGCTCCCCCCCAGCAGTACTATCCCGACGCTGCAAGACGTACACCGAGACGACAGACATAGATAAGGGTTACCTGCTTATCGGGCATAGATAATATGGATTTTATTTAAATGAAAAAGACATCGCGATTTCTTCTGGCGCTTACCGGATTATGGGTTTCCGTTACTGCTTATTCCGCAACGCCTCCCTCACCTCACGCAGAGGAAACACGGATACCGGCCATCAAACTGATCAATACACCCGACAATCACTCGGCCTTCGTAACAGGCAGCGTGCCAGCGCTGGAAAAAATCACCGCACAGAAATTTTGGCTCAGTAACGCCACTGAAGCCTGGGAGATGAACGTCCACCCAGCCCCACGCAAGCAATATGTCATCACGCTGAAGGGTACGTTGAAATTTCGGGTCAGTGATGGTTCTACTTTTCTGCTCTCTCCCGGAACGGTTTTGATTGCCGCCGATACGCAGGGGGAAGGACATAGCTGGGAGATGGTTGAAGGCAGCGAGTGGGTCAGAATTTATATTCCGATTGTGGATGATAGCGATTATTTTACCCCCGACGCATCGAGCACCGCGACGGCCAAAACGCACTAATGCTCCGCAGTACATTGGCGACAGGCACCTGTCGCCAATCTATTACTCCTCATGCGCATCAAACGGATCTTCAACATCGTCCTTACTGTCATCACGTTTGCGAGGAATCTCCCCTCGATCTTTCGGTGCGTCTTCTGCCGGATGATCGTTTTCATCCCTGTGGTTAGTACTCGCATTTTTCTCCGCCATCATTTCCTCCCATCACGTCGTGTTCTATTAATTTAGTCGATGATCGCTACAAACGGGACATGAATCTACCGATTCAGTTGTGATAAAAGGTATTTTTATATAAGAAAGAACAATTATTTTCGTTCTCTATAAAATAGCCAATGAGGGTGAATATCTGTAGGTGCTACGAAGCAAGACATATTTCCCGATAAGTTCTGAAAATAAAATCTGCTGAAGAGTAATATGAGATTTAAACAAAAAACCCCCAGCGTAACGCCAAGGGTTCTTTATTACTGTTCTTGACTGCTCCGGTTTAAACCATCATCGCTATCGCAAGAAAAGTATCACTTTAATTTTTATAGTACTACAACGCAGCATTTTTATAATGCAACAACGTTGCCAGCTGCTGGGCCTTTCTGGCCATTTTCAATAGTGAACTCAACCTTTTGGCCTTCGTCCAACGTTTTGAAATCGTTGCTCTGAATCGCAGAGAAATGTACGAATACATCTTTGCTGCCATTGTCAGGGGTAATGAAACCAAAACCTTTTCCCGCGTCAAACCATTTTACTAAACCAGTCATTTTATTAGACATAGAAATTACCTTAATTTGTATAGCGCCTTCCGGCAAATAGGGCCTGTGCACAGAATTTAATTAGCAACGAGAAGGAGGCTCAAAAGAAGGGATATCTATGGATAACACTTGAAAATGAGAACTGCTTTACTAAACTGCTTTTAGGTCTGCGAATCAAACCGACAACTCATTAACGCATGTATAAATATCTTTAGCAAGGTATTTATTTTTTAATTGTTAAAGGCCTTATCCGAGACTACATCCACCCGTTACTGAAAAAGATAAATCAAGAAGATAGCAGATTAAATGCAGTTTTTCATTCATTGAAGCCTCTAATCAAAAAAAGACCGAACACGATTCCTGTGCCCGGTCTAGGGAAATGGCTCTTGGAAGAGCCGTGCGCTAAAAGTTGGCATTTATACAAGCTGTACTAGCCCTGTAGATTTAAGCTTAGCCAACTCCCCCACGTTTTCCAGCCTCAATCCGCTCGCAATTATTACAAATGGAACAGATTTCACACTTTATTTTAACCATTAAGAAGTAACTAGTTAACATCAATAGGCAAATCAATGACTTCATGGTGTCGCATCTGGCTGACACAGTTGTTCTGCACGCTCGATAAATGGCTGAAGACTTTTCTTCTGGCCGGGATGTTTAGGATCGTCCAGCCAGATAGCGTCTATCGGCTGTGCACTCACCTGCCCAGACTTCATCTGCGCAATAGCAATATCGTTTAGCGGATATTGCATCAGCGTCCCGGTATGTAAGGCGTACAGCGCATTGCCAGGGCGGCAAATCAGTTGAACTTCTTCACGAGTGAAAGCCCAACGATCGCCGTATTCCAACCGACTGATATTTGCCAGTTTCGCGGCAGCAAAAGCATTCACAGAAAGTGAGGTAAGCACGATAGATAGCAAGAATTTCTTCATCATGGTATTCCCTACATGGCGCGTTCAGACAAGATGTGTATAAGTTTTGCAGCCTTATCCAAATCAGAGAAATACGGCACAAACCTTATAAAACAGAACGTTGTATATCACTACTGAGGCGATCATAGCGGTAGAGGGAGAGGAAGTCGAGTGCGACGTCAGGAATAACATTGGCAGCCGAGTCCCGGCAGAAAGGTCGTTCGGGAGAGGAAAATGGCGGGATAAATAGACCAATAATCCCGCATCATTCACATCATCGTTAGCCGACAGAAGTGTCGCTTGTCGTTAGGCTGACGGTGCTGCCGCAGACATTTTTTTCAGGTCCTGATCGATAAAGAACAGGCCGCCTTCGCTGGCTTTGACCAGAGCCAGTTTGTCCAGAATGGAACGGAAAAGTTTCTCTTCTTCATGCTGTTCAGCAACGTACCATTGCAGGAAGTTAAATGTTGAGTAATCCTGCAGCGCCATCGCAGCATGTGCCAGCTCATTAATTTTTGCCGTAATCAGCTGTTCGTGTTCGTAGGTCAGCTTGAAGACATCAGCCAGTGAATCGAAATCAATCGGCGGTGCGGCAATCGCGCCCAATACAGGCAGGCTTCCCGTGTCGTCCAGATAGTCAAACAGACGCTGCATATGTTGCATTTCTTCCTGAGAATGCGTTTTCAGGAAACTGGATGCGCCTTCAAAGCCTTTATCACCGCACCATGCACTCATCTGCAGATACAAATTCGCGGAATAAAACTCCAGATTAAGTTGTTCATTCAGCTTCTGAATCATTTCTTTTTTTAACATATTAACTCCCTATTTTCCCGGCAGGTGAAATTATTCAGGGCATTATGCCTGAAAAAATAAAATAAAAAACAGTTTATTAACATTGCAATTGAATTAATAAAATAACCAACCAAAACAACCATATATAAAGTTGTTATTGATAGTTATTATCACTTGTATATTATAAAAACATATTATTGAGAATCATTTTTATTATCAAAAATAACAACCAAGATTTATATCAGTTATGAACTCCCCGTATTAAAAATGATTCCCATTTCATAATGAGAATAATAAACATCCACATGATAAGGCGAAGGCTTGCCATTTTCCCGCCGCTACTTTACCGTGGCGTACATCAGTGTGTGATCACTCGGCAGGAGAAAGCGGTATGGGATATAATCTGGCAGAATTGTCCAAAGAGGATATGGATAAAGTTAACGTCGATTTGGCGGCATCAGGCGTTGCCTTCAAAGAACGTTACAATATGCCGGTCATTCCAGAGGCCGTTGAGAGAGAACTGCCCGAGCACCTGCGCAACTACTTTCGTGAACGTGTGATGTTTTATCGCCAGCGCTCACTCCAGTTCTCGCGTTTACCCTACGAACCCAAGGCTAAATAGCTATATGGACACCAACCCAGAGCAAGCACAGGCAGATCTTTTTCTGACAAAGTAGTCACACACATATATCCGGCTGCGTGAGCCCTGATGAACATCCGTACTCTCTGGCCTCATTATCGCAAGGGCCTGCTATGGCCGAGCTATTCGCCAGGTTTACAGAGAGTCGGTTCTACCTGTCAGTACATCAACGCTTTGGACTTCTTATGAATCAGACTATTACTTGGCAATATAATCCGTTCTCTGGTTTACCAGAGCCCAGGCTCACCGGGCACTAATCCCAGATAACTGGCAAAATGGCGACCATTATTAAAATCCCTTTTCTACTTGCATATCGACCCGCATAGGAGGTTAATGGAGCGGCAACCTAACCTTTTATCAAACGAGGCAAGATATGAGTAAAGGACTGGATAGCAAAAAGAACAGCAAGAAGAAACCGCTGAGAAGGGCCGCTGAAAAGCGGGCTGACAAAAAAGCGAAAAAAACGCAGGCTGATATTACCTAGGTAATTGATAACCTCAGTTTTGGTAACCGAAGTCATGCATCATGCCAATCGGGTAAACCCGAAATGGAGACTGTAATTTAAATTGTGTGAGACTGTAATTTAAATTGTGTAATTGCCTGTTTTTGATATGTTCACTCCAAC
>NZ_JBJXVK010000042.1:0-15358 GCF_046159765.1 Pectobacterium artocarpous | reverse complement strand
AAATCAGTAGATCATAAAACTCTATGCCTGTCTTGTTTTCTGGGGATTCCTCAGCTCTAAAGGGGGAACATGCAAATATTCTATTACATAAAGCATCAGATATTCTGAATAAGAGATATAGCTCAATAAATCAGCACGAATTGCAAAATGGTAAAACCTTTATAGGCGTCGAAACCAATGGTGTAAAATATTCAGCTTTAAGCATGAGTGCTGGGGAACAAAAAGTTTTTTTTATTTTAGACAAGGTTTTTTCAGCAGGGAAAAACGCATTAATTTTAATAGATGAAATTGATTTATTATTGCATGACAAAGCCCTTAAACGACTCATAGAGATAATAGCTGAACGAGCCGACGACAAGAATATTCAGGTCGTTTTTACCACACACAGAGAAAGCCTTTTATCATTATCCGACATCATTAATATACGTCATATTGTAAGCATGGATGGGAAGACACTATGTTTTAATGAAACAAAACCTGATGCTATAAACAGATTAACAGGTAAATCAGAGAAAAATATTGAAATATTCGTTGAAGATAATTTTTCTTATTTTATTATTCAGCATTTGTGCTCGAATTTAAAAGCTATGAGACATGTTGCGATAAATATTTTCGGTGCCGCAAGCAATGCGTTTACAGTTATTGCAGGACTGTTGTTAAAAGGTGATGAATGCAGTAATGTTCTTTTAGTTTTGGATGGGGATGAATATAAAACAGAGCAAAGTAAAAAAGATGCAATTAATAAAGTATTAACAGGTACAGATGAGAGAGTGAAAAAATTAAGAAATATAGCTCATACTAAGATTAAACAATTTAATCTACCTGATGAAATGCAACCCGAAAAATTCATTCATGAATTGTTATGTGACCTACCAAATGAGGCTATTAATCCCCATGATGAGGAGATAGTTGAAATAGCCAAACAAATTAACTATGCAGGAGATCAACATAGATATATATATGACATAATTGAGCGTTTGGGAATTGACCATTCATCTGGATACTCGAAAGTAATATCTCTTGCAGCAAAGCATCAGCGTTGGGAAAAATATATAGATGATGTAAATAAGTGGATAATTAACCAAGTTGATATTGTAAAAGAGAATTAAATTACCAGATATTTATATATTTTATTTGTGAATGTTGAAAATTTAGTGGTACACCCGAGACTAATACGCACAACTAAAAATGCCGAGATAAATCGTCAAAACTATCTCAGCATTTATAATGCTATTTTTTAGCAAAATCAAATGCACTCACCGCCTTCTCTCGATTCGCATCGAGAAAATCCGCCCACCATTGCAGCATCAGCTTACGCTCGTCTAAGTGCTCCGCCTTGTGGATATACGCCGCTCGTACCGAGTTACGCTCCATATGGCTCATCTGCCGCTCCACAGCATCCCTCGACCATAACCCCGATTCAATCAGCGAGCTACAGGCCATCGTCCTGAAACCGTGGCCGCAAACTTCAACCTTGGTGTCGTACCCCATAACCCGTAGCGCCTTATTCACTGTGTTTTCACTCATTGGCTTACGCGGATCGTGATCGCCAATAAAGATCAGTTCATGATCGCCGCTGAATTGCTGTATTTGCTTCAGAATAACCAGCGCCTGTCGGGAGAGTGGCACTAGGTGGGGAGTACGCATCTTAGAACCACGATGAGAGTGCTTCACGCCTTCTATCGGTTCTCGCTCAGGAGGGATAGTCCACATTGAGGTTTCAAAATCGATCTCTGACCAACGGGCAAAGCGCAGTTCGCTGGAGCGGATAAAGATCAGTAGCGTCAACTCGACCGCCAGACGGGTTAACGGCCTGCCTGTATAACTATCTATACGCTGAAGCAGCTCAGGAGTATGCTTTAACTCCAATGCAGGACGATGCTGTCGATTGCTGGACGCTACAGCGCCCGCCATTTCCTGCGCCGGATTGTAGTCAATTAATCCGCTCTGTAGCGCGTAACGCATTATTGCGGTTGTACGTTGCTGAAGTCGTGAAGCGACTTCTAGACGACCAGACTGTTCCACCACCTTTATCGGGGCTAACAGGTCACGCGTTTTGAGTTCAGCAATGTTGCGTTTACCTATAGCGGAGAAGAGATTATCTTCCAGGCTTTTCAGCACTCGGCGGCTGTGCTCTTCCGACCACTTTTGATTGGTAGCGTGCCATTCTCTGGCTACAAACTCAAAGGTGAATACCGCCTTCGCCTGTTCTTCTTGTACCGCACGTTTTTGCTCACGCGGATCAATGCCCGCAGCAACCAACTTTCTGGCATCTTCCCGCTTTTGTCTGGCATCAGCCAATGAAACTTCGGGATAGACGCCAAATGCCATCAGGTGCTGTTTGCCACCGAAGCGAAAACGAAAGCGCCAGTATTTTGAGCCATTGGGATGAACTAGCAAAAACATGCCGTCGCCATCAACCAGCGAATACTCTTTTTCCTCGGGTTTAGCAGAACGTACCTTAGTATCTGTCAGGGCCATAATGGTTATCCTTCCATAATCCTGCTGTGAGTATATAAACAATATCGAACCAGCATATATACTCGGTTCTATACTCACAAGCAGATTGATGTGGGTGGACTCAGATTGACTTCCGTTGACAGAAAATTCGGGTGAAGCCTTGTGTGGCGCGGATTTCAGACATAAAAAAAGACGTCCGTAGACGTCTATTTTCATACTGTTGGTGCGAAGGCCGGACTCGAACCTAAGTATCCATAACCTGCTGTAATCACGTTCCTATTAGCCTTTAAAAGAACAATCGTAGGACCTTTTTGTTCTAGGGGCTACATCTTAAGTTTGATCCGCTGGACGGAATCAAACCGAGTGTTCGTGACGCCACAAAACACCAACGTGCCATACCTGTCTTTTGATGTTTATGGAGGTCTGCCGGGTCGGGAGGAAAGAACGTTTGTCAGCTATGTGGGCGTTAAGTAAACGCCACTGCGTTCGGATTTTGAAACTAGTTAAACCCCGGCAGACCTTGTTCAGAATAACTATTTAACTCAATGTTATTTATATGAATTAAGCCATTCAGCGTCAAAGTGAAACGCCACCGTAACGCCTACGTAACGCACCCGCATTTTGCTGTTTTATTCACTCTTATAGAAACAAAGGGCTGATGAAACGTAAGACTATCAGCATCTAATGAATGCTGTTCATCCATACAGCATTAAAGTTCATAAACTTACATTTAAGCTACTTTTTCAGTTTGTCCCAACGCACCGCTGACACAATGCCCCAATTGCCGCTGGCATTGGGCCTACGCCATTTTGCTGTCTCCATGCTACGCAGATACTCAAGAGCCTCGGAAAACGTGCCAAAGCGCTTCTGAGCGGTCTTATCGCCCACACCAAACGAGCCATCTCTCGAACTCGCTAGTCCGGGGTGAAAACACGAACCATCGGCCGCGTATGGAACCAACAGCTCTGGGTCATTATTTTCGGACGAGTCAGGCGCTAACAACTTCCACGGCTCAACACTGAGAGCATCAGCCAGCACCTCTATTGCATCCAGAGACGCATTAGAACCGCCGCGTTCAATGCGGCTCATATAGCTACGAGCAAACCCACACCGATCAGCAAACGCTTCTTGGCTCATTCCGGTGGCAATGCGGAGTTCTTTTACCCGCTCGCCAAACTGTATTCTCAGGGATTTTTTCATGCACTGAATGTGCAATTTTGACCACTGTAAGGCCACGCTCCATATGAGACATTTCGAATCTAAACACCTTCATTTGTGGTCAAACTCACACACAACAGCGTTCCGAACTATTACAATCGTAAAGATTCAAAATGATCACCAATGGTGACAAATTAAATCAAAGCCGTATTATGATCGTCATCGGTTGGTCGTCCCCAACATTCGCTATTAGGCGTGATGTGGTTTTGAAAATGAGGGAATCATGGCGGGAGCAGGTTTTTTATTAACAATGGTGGCGGGTGTCGCGCTTAGTTGCGTCAGCTATGGACTTGTTGCTCGCATTATTTCAAAACGTCAGGTCAGCACTCTACGCGCAGTTTCATGGGGAATTATTGGAACCCTCTCATTGGTGCTAGGCGTGTGCGCATTTTCTGCTGTAAGCGCAGAACACCCAGCAGCGAAAAACGAGACATCGTGCTTAGGTAACGCCCCGGAATGCTATGCAAAAGCGCACCACAACCCCGTCAAAGAGTGCAAGCAGGTAATGGACAAGAAAGCAGCATTTCGCCATGTGTGGCAGGAAAGTGAAGCGCGGCCAGTTTTCGACACTTACCTTTGGCACAATGAGCAAAAGAAAACGATTCAAGCATTTGGACAACAGGCTAAGGCCATTAACAGCATGAATATGCTGATACCACTGCAATATTTTTGTGTTTTTAACGCCAACACCGGGGAAGTCATCGCGGCTTCATTTGAGTAACCACCATAAGCCCCCCGAATTCATAAGTGGGGGCATTCTACCTCGTAGATCTTCCTTGCTGCTCTTACCGGGAACGGCGCTGTAATCTTTCTTACGCTTTGAATCTCCCAAGCTAACCAACCCGGTTCGTAACTCGATGCGCAAGCTGCCTCAACATCCTCAGGGGTGAAGTCCCGAACCTTCCCGACAGTAATGATGGCGACAGCATGACCGATATCCTCATCTCCTTCATTCATAAGGAACTTATGGTTTTCTACAATCAAAACTTCTTCATTATCACCAAAATCGGGATGCCAGCGACGTATCTCAAGCCTTTTTTGTCCATCAGCGATCTTTGAACCTCCGGGGTAAACTACAGATAAAGCTTTCATTTGATCTCCATTAGAACCGCTATACAACGAGTTGTCGCCCAAGGGCTTTGAGAAGAATAAACGTTTAAAGCAACGCGGCTATAGTTGCTCTGGAAACGCCATATTCACGCGCTAATGCGCTGACACTGATTCCTCTACTCTTTTTCTCTATAATCGCTCTACGGGCTTCTGGTGCGATTTTAGAAGGTCTACCCAATTTCTTTCCTTCGGCTTTTGCTCGCGACAAACCCGCCTGAGTGCGTTCAATCAGTAGATCACGCTCCATCTCCGCAACCGCTGCCAACATCGACAATAGAAGCTTACCGGCAGCAGAAGTGAGGTCAGTTGTTCCAAGCTGGTGGACGATCACCTTGATGCCGCGATCAGATAACAATCGGACTGTCTGGAGCACGTCAATAGCATCACGCCCCAAACGGTCGAGTTTTGCCACTACCAGCGTTTCACCGGTTCGAATTTTGCCAAGCATTTCAGCAAACGCCTTACGCTGAATTGCCTGAACTTTCCCGCTAACAATATCGGCAAACCAAAAGTCAAGCGTCCATCCAGCTTGCTCAAGTTCCAAACGCTGGTTCTCAGTATCTTGCTGAGCGGTAGAGACACGCCCGTAGCCGAAAATCGCCATTCTCAACACCTCTCAATACCTGTCAGAAAACGGTGTCAACAATAGGACGCCTGCCAACAATTGCCAAGGCTAATTTTTCAACATCCCGGAAGATACCAGCGAAGAGGTGCCAGCAAACGGTCGTTTGTTGGCACTCCGGATCTGTTTATACATACAGCAGAGCGTTGCCGCGGAAAACCGGATGGCATAACATGAAATTCTCTGGGCCAAAAAAGGAACAAAAATGATTGCTCTCAACACAGTCAAGGGAATCATTGAGATCAGCAGTTGGCATGATATCGTTGAGCGCCCGCATTTTCGCTCAAACATCAACCCTACAAACGTTGACCTTAAAGAGATCATCGGTAGCTATCAATTTCCAGAAGATGTTCCGTGTGGACTCACAACATGTCATCAACCGCATAAACGTGGTTATATCGTAGTGACAAAAGAAGGTTACGAAACCAACATCGGAAAAGATTGTGGCAAAAACTACTTTTCCGTAGATTTCGTCGAAATGAAGACGCGGTTTGATCGAGATGTTAAAACCTCACTACAACGCGACAACGTCCGCAAGGCAAAAGAAACTGCATCACAACTCCTTGAGCATGTCGAGGGATTACGGAAACAGCCTAAAGGGGCTGATTGGATCTACTCTCGTATTGAGAGACTCCGCAATCGCGGTGTAATTGGTGAGGCAGCGGCTAACGAAATTCGTAAAATGCTTAAGGAGAGACGTAAAGAGCTACTCTCTTCTCGTCTTGCATCGAAAGAAGAAAGAGAGCGGGATTTTTCCATGAATCCGTCTTTGGAGGATAAATTTCGTGGCCAACCTTATTACATTACTATCGTTACAGGCTCGATTAACCACCTCGAAGCAATGTCTAAAGACAATGATCTCAAAGAACTACTGATCCGTAGCGTTACACAAACACTAAGGCAATTAATAGATTGTGATGTCGATAATTTGAAGTCTCGTGAACTTGCACAATTGTCCAAAGAAGCAAGCAACATTCAAGCAAAAATTAACATGGCCCAAGAGATCATACCGCTTGCACAAAAATTACTGACAGCTTCAAATCTTGAGCCGCTTGCCTTTTGGGTGGAAGAACATCATGGAGAACGAGCAGCGGCCCCCTTTAAACGCTTTATTGAACAACTCTAAACAAGATAACGCTCTTGCACTGAAGCCTCAAAATGTTACTATCAGTATACATTTTGGGGTTTTGGTATACAGACGCTTACCCAAAATGGCGTATCAACAAGGCTCTACAACTAGCGGAGCCGGGGTTTAAAGCGGGCGCACCGTTACCCACTGGTCTGGTTCCGAAAGGCGGCGTATGCCAGGGTGCGTGAGGTTGTGTAAGGTGCTGAGTCTTGGACTTGCACAGCCAATAAGAATAGTGAGTTATCATGTTTTGCAAAGGGTTTACGTCGTGAGCCTTTTTTAAAGCAGAGTAGCTCACATCGCCGATCCAAGCAGGGACCCGGAGAAGAGGTTAAAACTCTGGAAGCCTGATTAGCCAAGTGCCTCACTGCAACTCATCGCATTGGCCCTTAGGGCTAGTTTTGCTCCCCAGAAAAGAGGTTTATAAAACATATAAAAACAAAACAAGAAGTTAAAAAGAAAAGACAACACAAGAACCAAGTTCTTGTTGTCTCGAAGTTTCAACTTAGAACCCACCAGAACCCCTACCCCACACGACAAAAGCTACCGGAAAAATTATCGCGCCGAAAAGTGGATCTCCTAGGTTTGGAAGCGCCCCTCTCAGGCATTGCGTTCAAAAACTTCGGCGGTTGCAGGCTTTTCCTTATAGAGGCAAACGGCCTAGGATGTTAAGCGACGCGGTAAAGCTAAAACTCGCCCAGATTTCTCATTGATTGCTCGAACTCCGCTACGCTTGTTTCAACTGGCTTCGCCAGTCACTCTATGAGAACGCCGCAAATTCCGCACCATGATTTCCACTACCGTCTTTAAAAAACTCGCCAGAGAGCTTCCCAGCGCGTCTGAGGGTTCTTGCTGCTTCGGCTTACGGATGACTGTCTGATTAGTGGTAGCTTCATGGCCCAGTCCGGTTTACTTTATTGCTATCAACTAAGAGACGCCCAAGGGCGACACGGAGATAACGTTTGAGAACCGTCGAAATACTGCAATACACCTTACGCAAAGGCAGCGGTGCCGCTTTTCACGCCATAATGCAGGAAATCAGTGTTCCCCTACACCAAAGCCACGGGATCGATGTTGTTTCGTTTGGCAACTCGCTTCATGACCTGGATTGCTACTACTTGATTCGCGCCTTTGACAGCGCTGAAAACATGACTGCGGTTCTCGATGCTTTTTACGCAAGCGCAGACTGGCGCAGCGGCCCACGCGAAGACATCGTTGGCAGTATAGAGAACTGCATTAAAACAGTGATTAGCCTACCATCAGAAAGCGTGAAAGGGCTGAGGGTGCAATCGTAGGTAATCAAGTGTATTAGCTTAGATTTGACCTAAAACAGCTAAGGCAGATGCCAAACCTAATCTGACAGGCAGCTTTGTGCCAGGTGCGGAAATTCACTCCGTAGACTCTCAAGCGGTATACAACAGGTTAAAAATGCAGAGTTTTTATGCTATCGTCACTATGAATTTCTATAGTTATCATATGATGAAGAAAGTTATCTTATTCCTTTGTCAAGGATTAGAAGAGCATGAGTCTAATGTATTCACAGATACCTTTGGCTGGACAACAACATACGGATTAGAACTAATACAATTAGTGACAATTGGTCTACGTCAAAAAGTTAATAGGTTTCATTATGAGAGTTCTTTATAAATACATGCCGTTCAGGGTATCATTTTTTGATGATCCTTTACTAAGGCTCACTCCTCCATCAGCCCTAAACGATCCGTTTGACTCTAAGCCTACTCAATTAGCAATAAATAAAAAAAGTGACTTCTTTTTCAATGCGAGCAGAGCGGACGATGATGAACCTGATGATGATGAATTACGTTCTTTTTATGAAAATGACCTCCGTTATGGACTTGAAAAATTTGGGATAATTTCTTTAACAGAAAACCATAAAAATTTGCTGATGTGGTCTCATTATGCAAAAGACCACTCAGGTGTAGTTATCGAAGTTTCCAACGAACATCCAATATTTAACTATCACCATTTAACTTATCGGCAATGTGGTGTATCGAAGCAACATCCAATAAAGGTTGAATACACTAATGTCAGGCCTGGGCAGGACATTCCAGACACAGCGATTTATGAATATTTTGAATATAATTTTTACACGCATTTTGCCACGGTAAAAGGAACCCCTTGGGAGTATGAGCAAGAATATAGGTATCTGCTTACCCTCGATGAAGCTGATGTTGGACTGGTGAGGCTGCTAAAAAAAATAGAAGATATTCAGGAGCCTAGATTATCTGTTAGGCACGTTCATGAGGACTTATACAAAGTTGAATACACATCCCCTGAAGATAGGGAACTTTTAAAGTGGTATCTGGCTATCCATCAAGGGCGGGGAAATATATGTGATGTCATTCTTTTTAAAAGGCTGAGCAGAGATGCTATCAAAGCCATTTATTTTGGGTGTCGCGTTAGTGATGATAGTATAAAAGAAGCAAGAAATAGAATAATAAAAAGTGGTTTTTATAGTAAAGAAATCACCTTTTATAAAGGGAAGGAAAGTGATGACTTATTTGAAATAAATTTTGAAGAGGTCAATTTCCACGAGAAATAATAAAAGTCTATTTCAATAGTTGATAACATCGGTGCTTAAAACAGTAAGTCTCAATGCTCCGATCCATGTAATCCGGTTGATCTGCTCGCAGTCAGAACCCCAGTTGGAACCAGCATCTATTACCTAACGGGATAGGCTCAAAGTCCGGCAACAGCTATTAATGTATCATTTACTCTAATAGAAAAACTGATACCCAGAGCTAATGTTGAACTAATAAATGAGGAAATGGAATTTGAATCCCTCTCTATCGAGGCGTCTGGAATGTAGTCCGCTCATCGCTCAGGGCGGACTGTTAGACTTGATTGTATGTTGTCAGAGAAAACCGTCAGATCAATTCTGAGCTAATGCAAATCAAGTTTCACCAAACGCGTTTTGAGCGTCTCCAAATTCAGCACTATGAAACACCACCCTTTATAAAAAACGCGCCAAAGAGCTTTCTGGCGCATTTAATCATAGCTAAGCTGGATAACAACTGACCTTAGTCCGTTTCTTTACCCCGCTTTCTTCGCTGCGCATCTCTGATCGCATCAAGCCCATCAGGAATGTTGAATTTCGCTATCTCAGGCAACGAAAAATCTATCTTCTCTACCACTTCAATCATATGAATTGGTTTGAGGTCTTTGCTATATCGCACTTCTGTTTCTGTTTTGCCGCGCACATGCCCTGCTAATTGGGCACGTAGTTCCGAGTTGATGCCTTTCTCTTTAAGTAAGGTCGAGACTGAGTGACGGAAAGAATGAAAAGATTTGGTTCTGTTTCTTTCAAGTTTCAATCGTTTATTTAGAATCGATTCATTGAACCATGCGGAAACGGCTTTTCCATGACCCTTAACGGTATTAGGTGTGATCTCAGGGAATAGACGATCATAACCAGTGCTCCTTAAAGCTTTCACGTATTCGATAAGCCCCAACTTAATCAACATTGAATGAACCGGGATCTCACGACGCGCATTAGCATTCTTCAGTTTCTTGTCGCTTTCTCCATCAACATCAAGATTGAAAAAGGGAATGCCGTCATTTTCCCTGATGTCATCAAGCATTAGCTGAGCTAACTCGTTAACTCTGGCTCCAGTAAACAACGCGAGCAAAGGCATCCAATAGTAATAAGGTTGATACAGATGGAAACGTCCGTGTTTATTTCGCTCACCAGTTCCAGTTGTAAACCACGGCAAGGAGAAAATACCATGTAATTCATCCGGTTCGAAAACATCAACTTTGTCTTGTTCTCTTTCGGTTTTATCTTCAGGAGGAAAAAAGTCCACACACGGGGATTTAAGAAGCTTGCCCTCAGCAACAGCCCACTTCATTGCACCATAAAGACCATTGATATACTTCCTAACTGATTCGGCAGTCATTAAATTATCACCACGTTCAGCCGCTTTAACGATAGCTTCATCCAGCGTTTTAACGCCGTATTTCAATTTCATCAAATTGCGGTTTGCAGGAATTGTGCGTAGTTTACTTTCATAGGCACGGAGGAAATCACGGTCGAAGCTTTCTAACTGTATGTCACCCATCACCTCAATCATTAAATCAAAGAAGTCACGGTGAGCTTTAAGCACCGTTTCTGCTGCTTTATTATCGCGTCTGTATTTTAAATATGCGTCACGAAGCCATGACAAGCTTTTGTTGTAATGTTTGCGGTGAACATACTCATTTACAATGATAGTCGCAGGAGCGGCAAGAGGGGCAGCATGAGGAGCGCTAATCGCTGGTGGTGTGCTCTTAGCCAGCCAATCAAGCCGAAGGCTTTCTGCATGGATTTTATTGATCAGCAGCGTATCGGGCTTAATTACCGGACAACTGGAGGTGAAAAACCAACCGCCTTTAGCTTCGCTGCCGACAGTTTTGAACACCGAAGCTTCTGAATAACCATCGCTAATAATGTTACGCAAATGCGCTGGTTGCGCAGTGAGTTGCAGATAACCTTTAGCAACCCCTTCGATACCCTGCTCTTCGCCATAATTAAGAACGTAACTGCCATCAAGCGGGTCTAGCTCGGCCTCAGACAGAGCTGCAACATAAAAGCCAGCCTGCCCCGTCGCCAGCCAAAACACGGGCAGATTGCGGTTCATCACCGCCTGAGTTAACTGAGCAACTGGCAGTTCAATCGACTGCGAGAAGTTTGAAAGCGAAATCATCCCCTCACCAGCAAGCAGCGGGGCGCAGTCACTTAAAGTTCGATAATCCAATTGTTCATACTCTTGTAAGGTCTGATACCAGACCGCCAACAGGAGTGCGGACTTCTGCTTTGCTTCATGAAGATCATGAGTGCCTGTTGAAGTGTGAATCTCACACTGTCCTGCGTATCGACGAAACCGTTGGGGAACGCTAATGCGGACAACATAAATGCCGCTGGTTCGACGATAGAGGTTATAACGCTGAGACATCGCCTCGTATACCCTTTTGTAGTAGGGCAACGCGATATTGAGGTCTAGAAACAAAAAAATCCTTACAAAATAAGGATTTAATTGAGTCATGGTGCGAAGGCCGGACTCGAAAAAACCACCATCATCATGAAATTATTAATGAAAAAAACAAATTTATATTCTAAAGACCCCCAATTTGACCCCTGATGGTGATTTTAAGGAAGCAATACTCAAAATAATTGCCACAAAAAATTTAGACTAAATCACCTTGGTGAAATTTAACTTCAGGTTTCTAGTTCAATCGAAAACTAAAAAAAGGACAGGTTTATATCCCCCTCCCCAAAGTCTACCGAAGAAGCTATTGTTACTAGGACTTGTAAGTTGATTTAGCTTATAAATAATTTCCATACCAGAATCCCATTCCATTGATTGACAGTCTTTATTAATTATGGCAGTTAATATCTCAATATTTATTATCCTAACCTCACGAAAATCACCTGCTTCTCTAACAACTTCGCAGGGGTTTAACTTACATAAAAAATCATAATCATAAGTTGATTCAGTTATATTGCAAAGGTCAAACCAAACAAATCTATTTTTACTACTGATATCAAAAAATGAATCGACAGCAATAAATCCGGCAATAGTTGCAACTCCATACTCTTTGGCATGCCTTGCATAATTCAGTACGCTACTGTTTATTCTACCAGAGACATAGTTCTCTAACTTTTCTATTTTTGGTCTTCTAGCGAACATAGCCATAATTCTAACTCTTTTATGTATATTTTGTACTCTTGATATAGAATTTCCTTCTCTCGACTTCCAAAAATAAATTGGTGCTACAAAAGGGAACCTTTCACCTAAAACTTTCATTACTTCTGGTATCAATGAATATTCGGCGGTACGTTCAGAGAAAAAACTTGGCATGATATACCCTCAGTTTATGGACTAATAATAATTAGCAAAAAAATGAGAACGTACAACAACTATCCTCTTCGATTCATTTTACAAAAAGCACACCGTAGCTGTGTAACAGAATTTAAATTCTAAAAAATAAGATTTTTACAACCTACAAATAAAATAGAAGTAATTTTATTGATAATGATACCTATAACGCAGATTTTGCCAAAATCCTAAGAGTCTTCCTGACAAAATTTGTAAAAAAATGGTTCTACGCCTAGTTGTGTGTCCATCTGTGATCTTGTATCTTGAAAGATGTTAGTTTCTACAACATACAACTAGTTGATAAATATCTAATAATTAGTTTTTATGAAGATTTTTTTCGATACAGCATGCTATTTTCGTGCTAAAATTTGCGCAGTTTAAAACATGTATGTAAAGTATACTTTGTAGATATATTTAGGTAATGACTATGTTAGAAAGTAAAGATGCAGTTCAATTATTTACAAGCCAAGCTATACAAAATATAGCACGTGGCGATTATTCTTTACTCTATAAAATAGTAGAAGACTACTTAAACCCAACGTTTTCCTCGATAAAGATATCAGAGGTTTTTGATTTAACCTTTAATAAGGTATCAAAAAATTACAAAAATGAATACATTTATAAAAATATTATTGCCAATAATGTTTTTTTGAAAAAACATTCTAACAAAAACGCCACAATGCTATTCGAGTTCCGAGTGGGTAAAAACAAAGCCGACTGTGCTATTTTTAATGGTTCCTCTACATGCTATGAAATTAAAACTGAATTTGATAACCTTAAAAGACTTCCTGAACAACTCGCAGAATATAGCAAGATCTTTGACAAAGTCAATGTAATTGCATCTCAAAATCACGTTGATAAAATATTAGAGTCCACCCCTGATTTTATTGGTATATATAAGTTAACAGAGAAAGGCTCATTAAAAGAAATAAGAAAGGCGGGTGACATTAAAACGATAATTGATCCTTTCCTTATGATTCAATCACTTAGACGGGTTGAGTATGTTGAGATAGCATCTAAGATTTTAGGTGAGAATATTAATGTTAACAATATGGATATATTCCAACATTGCGCCGATATAATGACAAAATGTGAGTCTAACAAACTTAGAAAATTATTTAGAATGGCAATAAAGAAATATAGAAGCATTAACTATAACATATTAGAAAGCATTCCAGACTCATTGGTTTCATCATTTATTTCGTATAAAATAAACCCCATTCATCAGAGAAAACTAACTAATATAATGAATGAATATATATAAGGAGAGTTTATGTATTTCCCATTAATGAGAGGAAAACAGTTTGAATTAGTTGCACTGCGTGAATTAGCAGACTTTATGCATCCACGTTATTTCAAACCAATAATTGAACCTGTTAGAGAAAATTACTCCCCGTTGATAAAAACAATCAAAGTCCTGAATGAACGGGAAATTAAACCAATTATAATTGTTAACCCATCATTAGGTGATTTTAAGAAAAAAAATACATTCATAGATCATATTCTTGATGCTTCAGAGACTCAAATAAATTATATACCCTGTTTCAGGGTGAAGGATTATGAAGATGAAATATTTCAAAAAATTAAAAATATAAAAGGCGAAAAAGCCGTATATGTTTATGATAAAGTAGATACTCAAAACATACAATTACTGAATAATTCAGATTATTCAATAATTCCAGTAGATACTCCAATTGGCGCACTTAAAAACATTAACAACATTGTCTTCATGGATGATCCTTTCCAAAAGAAAAAGAAAAATGCCGATTATGAAGATGAATCTTACTTCTCAGACTTGCACACTCATTATCAAAGTGAAAATGTAATAGGGTTCGGTGATTATACTATTGTCGGTTCTGACTACAGCGAGTCGGGAGGCCCTGCGTACGTTGTAACTATTCATATGTCCTACATTGATAAAGATAATTTTGACGCAATGTCTGTTAAACATTTTTCATCCTTTGACAATAGTAGTTTAGTAGATCCAGGTGGAAAATTTCGTGAGGCACTGGATAAATTTGCAGCTTTCAACTTGAAACATCCTGGATTTTTTGATGATACAGAAGGAAAAAAAGAGTTGTTAACTTTACATCAGAAACGAAAATTTCCTGGACTTGGCATAGTAAAAAAAATATCTATAAAGCACCATATACAAACAATCTGCAATTATATTTCATAAGGGGATCATCATGCCTTTATGCTGCCCTAATTGTTTTAATGATAATGGAATTAAAGAGTTTATTACTGAGGTTGGTATAACAAACAGATGCTCATACTGTTCAAGCGATCGATTGCACTGTATATCCCCTGAAAAAGTATCACATCTTTTTGAGTTTTTCTCATATTGCATAGAAAAAACTGATGTAGGTAAGACATATGCAAATCTTATACAAGAGCAATTTTATCTTTTTAACAGTGAAGTAAGAAATAAAGACTCTCTGATACGTGATATTTTAGGTGATTCTTTTACAGCAGAAGTGTTTTGCTTAAAACATGATCCATCCCGACATATCCAATTATGGTCTGAATTTAAGAATGAATTAAAATTTAAAAACAGATTTTTCCCTAAAAACTCGTTATATTCATCTCTATTTAATGGCTCTGAGTTAACAGATAGAGTATTCTCTGAATTGCTTGGCCAGTTAATGAAACCAGTTTATAGAGGACAAGAATTCTATAGAGCTAGAATCAGTGAGAAAGAACTAACTTTAGAACAAATGAAAATGCCTCCCGAGGGATCTGCCACTGGTGGCAGAGCTAACCCCATCGGGATATCTTATCTATATTTAGCAGATAATAAAGAAACGTGTATTGCAGAGGTTAGGCCAAGCAATAGCAGTTTCATTCGAATATCTAACTTCCAACTTAATAAAGACTTGAATGTTTTAGAGGCTTTGTTGAATAAATCGAACTTTTGCTCAATCTCAGGATCAGATCACGCAT
>NZ_JBJXVK010000051.1:0-3307 GCF_046159765.1 Pectobacterium artocarpous | reverse complement strand
CCTGGCAGTTCCCTACTCTCACATGGGGAAGCCCCACACTACCATCGGCGCTACGGCGTTTCACTGCTGAGTTCGGCATGGGGTCAGGTGGGACCACCGCGCTATCGCCGCCAGGCAAATTCTGTTTCATTCCAGCCGTTATGCTTTCCTACCGCTATCGCACAACCACCAGAACCAATCTCTGAACAAGCTAAAATATTGTCTATCGAGTCTCTTCGTCTCACCAAAACACCTTCGGTGTTGTAAGGTTAAGCCTCTCGGGTCATTAGTACTGGTCAGCTCAACGTATCGCTACGCTTACACACCCAGCCTATCTACGTCGTCGTCTTCAACGGCCCTTCAGGGGTATCAAGTACCCAGGGAAGACTCATCTCGAGGCAAGTTTCCCGCTTAGATGCTTTCAGCGGTTATCTCTTCCGCACGTAGCTACCGGGCAATGCAATTGGCATCACAACCCGTACACCAGTGGTGCGTTCACTCCGGTCCTCTCGTACTAGGAGCAACCCCTCTCAATCTTCCAACGCCCACGGCAGATAGGGACCGAACTGTCTCACGACGTTCTAAACCCAGCTCGCGTACCACTTTAAATGGCGAACAGCCATACCCTTGGGACCTACTTCAGCCCCAGGATGTGATGAGCCGACATCGAGGTGCCAAACACCGCCGTCGATATGAACTCTTGGGCGGTATCAGCCTGTTATCCCCGGAGTACCTTTTATCCGTTGAGCGATGGCCCTTCCATTCAGAACCACCGGATCACTAAGACCTGCTTTCGCACCTGCTCGAGCTGTCACTCTCGCAGTCAAGCTAGCTTATGCCTTTGCACTAACCTCCTGATGTCCGACCAGGATTAGCTAACCTTCGTGCTCCTCCGTTACGCTTTGGGAGGAGACCGCCCCAGTCAAACTACCCACCAGACACTGTCCGCAGCCCGGATCACGGGCCTACGTTAGAACATCAAACATTAAAGGGTGGTATTTCAAGGTCGGCTCCATGCAGACTGGCGTCCACACTTCAAAGCCTCCCACCTATCCTACACATCAAGGCTCAAGGTTCAGTGTCAAGCTATAGTAAAGGTTCACGGGGTCTTTCCGTCTTGCCGCGGGTACACTGCATCTTCACAGCGAGTTCAATTTCACTGAGTCTCGGGTGGAGACAGCCTGGCCATCATTACGCCATTCGTGCAGGTCGGAACTTACCCGACAAGGAATTTCGCTACCTTAGGACCGTTATAGTTACGGCCGCCGTTTACCGGGGCTTCGATCAAGAGCTTCGCCTTGCGGCTGACCCCATCAATTAACCTTCCGGCACCGGGCAGGCGTCACACCGTATACGTCCACTTTCGTGTTTGCACAGTGCTGTGTTTTTATTAAACAGTTGCAGCCAGCTGGTATCTTCGACTGATTTCAGCTCCATGAGCACGTCACTTCACTTACCATCAGCGTGCCTTCTCCCGAAGTTACGGCACCATTTTGCCTAGTTCCTTCACCCGAGTTCTCTCAAGCGCCTGAGTATTCTCTACCTGACCACCTGTGTCGGTTTGGGGTACGATTCGGTGTGACCTGGAGCTTAGAGGCTTTTCCTGGAAGCGTAGCATCAGTTACTTCATCACCGTAGTGACTCGTCATCACGCCTCAGTGTTAACGATGACCCGGATTTACCAAAGTCACCCACCTTCACGCTTAAACCGGGACAACCGTCGCCCGGATAACCTAGCTTTCTCCGTCCCCCCTTCGCAGTCACACCCAGTACAGGAATATTAACCTGTTTCCCATCGACTACGCTTTTCAGCCTCGCCTTAGGGGTCGACTCACCCTGCCCCGATTAACGTTGGACAGGAACCCTTGGTCTTCCGGCGTGCGGGTTTTTCACCTGCATTATCGTTACTTATGTCAGCATTCGCACTTCTGATACCTCCAGCAACCCTCACAGGCCACCTTCGCAGGCTTACAGAACGCTCCCCTACCCAACAACGCCTAAGCGTCGCTGCCGCAGCTTCGGTGCATGGTTTAGCCCCGTTACATCTTCCGCGCAGGCCGACTCGACCAGTGAGCTATTACGCTTTCTTTAAATGATGGCTGCTTCTAAGCCAACATCCTGGCTGTCTGGGCCTTCCCACATCGTTTCCCACTTAACCATGACTTTGGGACCTTAGCTGGCGGTCTGGGTTGTTTCCCTCTTCACGACGAACGTTAGCACCCGCCGTGTGTCTCCCGTGATAACATTCTTCGGTATTCGCAGTTTGCATCGGGTTGGTAAGTCGGGATGACCCCCTAGCCGAAACAGTGCTCTACCCCCGAAGATGAGTTCACGAGGCGCTACCTAAATAGCTTTCGGGGAGAACCAGCTATCTCCCGGTTTGATTGGCCTTTCACCCCCAGCCACAAGTCATCCGCTAATTTTTCAACATTAGTCGGTTCGGTCCTCCAGTTAGTGTTACCCAACCTTCAACCTGCCCATGGCTAGATCACCGGGTTTCGGGTCTATACCCTGCAACTTAACGCCCAGTTAAGACTCGGTTTCCCTGCGGCTCCCCTAAACGGTTAACCTTGCTACAGAATATAAGTCGCTGACCCATTATACAAAAGGTACGCAGTCACCTAACAAGTAGGCTCCCACTGCTTGTACGTACACGGTTTCAGGTTCTGTTTCACTCCCCTCGCCGGGGTTCTTTTCGCCTTTCCCTCACGGTACTGGTTCACTATCGGTCAGTCAGGAGTATTTAGCCTTGGAGGATGGTCCCCCCATATTCAGACAGGATGTCACGTGTCCCGCCCTACTCATCGAACTCACAATCTGCGCATTTTTGTGTACGGGACTATCACCCTTTACTGTGCGACTTTCCAGACGCTTCCACTCACACACAAACTGATTCAGGTTCTGGGCTCCTCCCCGTTCGCTCGCCGCTACTGGGGGAATCTCGGTTGATTTCTTTTCCTCGGGGTACTGAGATGTTTCAGTTCCCCCGGTTCGCCTCATGACACTATGGATTCATGTCATGATAGTGTGTCGAAACACACTGGGTTTCCCCATTCGGGTATCGTCGGGTATAACGCTTCATATCAGCTTACCGACGCTTATCGCAGATTAGCACGCCCTTCATCGCCTCTGACTGCCTAGGCATCCACCGTGTACGCTTAGTCGCTTAACCTCACAACCCGAAGATGTTTCTTTCGATTCATCATCGCGCTGCGATTATTTGAGAGACTCATTGACACACTGAGTCACCATTCACACCCGAAGGCATCAATGACTGTTCAGCTGTCATGTTTCAATTTTCAGCTTGTTCCAGATTGTTAAAGAGCAA
>NZ_JBJXVK010000059.1:0-1111 GCF_046159765.1 Pectobacterium artocarpous | reverse complement strand
ACCGCTGCAATCACTACCGTTCTGGCTAAAACCTACGGTGGTAGTGCTCGTGCATTCGACCAGATCGATAACGCGCCAGAAGAAAAAGCTCGTGGTATCACCATCAACACGTCTCACGTTGAATACGATACGCCGACTCGCCACTATGCGCACGTTGACTGCCCAGGACACGCCGACTATGTGAAAAACATGATCACCGGTGCTGCCCAGATGGACGGCGCGATCCTGGTTGTTGCTGCGACTGACGGCCCAATGCCTCAAACGCGTGAGCACATCCTGCTGGGTCGTCAGGTAGGCGTTCCTTTCATCATCGTGTTCCTGAACAAATGTGACATGGTTGATGACGAAGAGTTGCTGGAACTGGTTGAAATGGAAGTCCGTGAGCTGCTGTCTCAGTACGATTTCCCTGGCGATGACACACCAGTCGTTCGCGGTTCTGCGCTGAAAGCGCTGGAAGGCGACGCTGAGTGGGAAGCAAAAATCATCGAGCTGGCAGAGCACCTGGATTCTTATATCCCAGAACCAGAGCGTGCGATTGACAAGCCATTCCTGCTGCCAATCGAAGACGTATTCTCCATCTCCGGCCGTGGTACTGTTGTGACCGGTCGTGTAGAGCGCGGTATCGTTAAAGTTGGTGAAGAAGTTGAAATCGTTGGTATCAAAGATACTGCGAAATCAACCTGTACTGGCGTAGAAATGTTCCGCAAACTGCTGGACGAAGGTCGTGCCGGTGAGAACGTAGGTGTTCTGCTGCGTGGTATCAAGCGTGAAGAAATCGAGCGTGGTCAGGTACTGGCTAAGCCGGGTTCAATCAAGCCACACACCCAGTTCGAATCAGAAGTGTATATCCTGAGCAAAGATGAAGGCGGTCGTCATACTCCGTTCTTCAAAGGCTACCGTCCTCAGTTCTACTTCCGTACGACTGACGTAACGGGCACCATCGAACTGCCAGAAGGCGTAGAAATGGTAATGCCGGGCGACAACATCAAAATGGTTGTTACCCTGATCCACCCAATCGCGATGGATGACGGCTTGCGTTTCGCAATCCGTGAAGGCGGCCGTACTGTAGGCGCGGGCGTTGTTGCTAAAGTTATCGCTTAATCGCTGATAA
>NZ_JBJXVK010000057.1:0-1230 GCF_046159765.1 Pectobacterium artocarpous | reverse complement strand
TGAATCGCTATTGGTTTGTTAGACACCTCAGAGTCATTTAAAATGACTTAAAAAAGAGGTGCCCATGAGCGGTAAGCGTTATCCCGACGAGTTTAAAATTGAAGCAGTCAAACAGGTTGTTGATCGCGGTCATTCCGTTTCAAGCGTGGCAACACGCCTTGATATCACCACTCACAGTCTTTATGCGTGGATAAAGAAGTACGGCCCAGATTCTTCGATCCATCAAGAGCAGTCAACTGCTCAGGCTGAGATCCGCCGGCTCCAGAAGGAACTGAAACGGGTTACTGATGAACGAGATATATTAAAAAAAGCCGCGGCGTACTTCGCAAAACTGTCCGACTGAGGTACGTCTTTATCCGTGACAACAGTCGTTACTTTCCGGTTCGTTTGCTCTGCCGTGTTTTGGATGTTCATCCGAGTGGTTTCTATGCCTGGCTTCAGCAGCCCCATTCACGGCGATACCACACAGACCAGAAGCTGACCGGGCTGATTAAGCAGTTTTGGCTTGAATCTGGATGTGTTTATGGCTATCGCAAAATTCACCTGGATTTACGCGATATGGGTGAAAAATGTGGGGCGAACCGAGTCTGGCGTCTGATGCACGGTGCTGGAATAAAGGCTCAAGTCGGTTATCGCAGTCCAAGAGCGTACAAAGGCGAAGCGAGCATTGTGACACCCAACAAGCTCCAGAGACAATTTAACCCGATGGCACCGGATGAACGCTGGGTGACAGATATTACGTATGTTAGAACACATGAAGGTTGGTTATATCTTGCGGTAGTGGTCGACCTGTTTTCCCGTAAAATCATTGGCTGGTCGATGCAGGCCAGAATGACGAAGGACATCGTGCTGAACGCATTGCTAATGGCGTTGTGGCGGCGTAATCCGCAAAAACAGGTGTTGATACATTCAGACCAAGGCAGTCAATATACTAGCCACGAGTGGCAGTCATTCCTGAAGTCACATGGTCTGGAAGGTAGCATGAGTAGACGCGGCAACTGTCATGATAACGCCGTTGCCGAAAGTTTTTTCCAGCTTCTCAAGCGTGAGCGGATAAAGAAAAGGATCTACGGAACGCGGGAGGAAGCCCGAAGCGATATTTTTGATTACATCGAAATGTTTTATAACAGCAGGCGTCGACATGGTTCGAGCAATCAGGTGTCGCCGAATGAATATGAACAGCAGTATTATCAACGACTCGAAAGTGTCTAGATTACCCGTAGCGATTCA
>NZ_JBJXVK010000060.1:0-1057 GCF_046159765.1 Pectobacterium artocarpous | reverse complement strand
GGCTTTGTTGAATAAATCAGGTTTGGGGTAAACATCCTTGCAACGAGTTGTTGCTGTCAGGCAATACGCACGCTTTCTGGCATACCTGCCTTCGTCATTTTGTTCAATGCACGCACCATGGCCAAACCCTCTGCTACCTGACCATCGTAATCACGCAACGTCAGGGTACCTCCGAACAGCTGTTTTACTCTGTACATCGCCGTTTCTGCTATCGACCGCTTGTTATAGTCAGTTGTCCATTTCCACCGCGCATTGCTCCCGCTCAGCCGCTGATTCGCAACTGCCCGGTTACGGTCTGCATATTCACCAGCCCAGTATCCGGCTCCCTTTCGGGGAGGGATGAGAGCGCTGATTTTCTTGCGGCGCAGTTCGTCGTGGCATCGTCGCGTATCGTAAGCACCGTCCGCTACGGCTGACCTGATTTTTCGATGGGTCTGTCTGATTAGACCGGGGAAAGCCTCGGCATCTGTGACCTTGTTCAGTGAAAGGTCTGCGCAGATAATTTCATGGTTTTTTGCATCGACCGCAAGGTGCAACTTTCGCCAGATACGACGGCGTTCTTTGCCGTGTTTTTTGACTTTCCATTCACCTTCACCGAAGACCTTCAGCCCGGTGGAATCAATCACCAGATGGGCTATCTGACCCCGGGAGGGTGCTTTAAAACAGACGGTAACCGACTTTGCCCGTTTGCTGACGCTGCTGTAATCCGGGCAGCGCAGCGGGAGGCTCATCAGGGAAAAAATGGAATCAATAAATCCCTGAGCAGCCCGCAGGGTGAGCCGAAATATTCGTTTAATCATCAGTACGGTAGTGATGGCAAGGTCAGAATAGCGCTGAGGTCGTCCCCGTGATGACGCGGTTGCCGTTTCGTACCATGCCTTAACCGCTTCATCATCCAGCCAGAAGGTGATGGAACCACGGGTGATAAGGGCTTTGTTGTAGGTCTTCCAGTTGGTGATTCTGAATTTTTGCTTTGTCACGGGATTGCCTGTGTTATCAGGGTAATGCGTGATCTGATCCTGAGATTGAGCAAAAGTTCGATTTATTCAACAAAGCC
>NZ_JBJXVK010000052.1:0-1722 GCF_046159765.1 Pectobacterium artocarpous | reverse complement strand
CCACATCTTCTTGGTAAGGAGGTGATCCAACCGCAGGTTCCCCTACGGTTACCTTGTTACGACTTCACCCCAGTCATGAATCACAAAGTGGTAAGCGCCCTCCCGAAGGTTAAGCTACCTACTTCTTTTGCAACCCACTCCCATGGTGTGACGGGCGGTGTGTACAAGGCCCGGGAACGTATTCACCGTAGCATTCTGATCTACGATTACTAGCGATTCCGACTTCATGGAGTCGAGTTGCAGACTCCAATCCGGACTACGACGTACTTTATGAGGTCCGCTTGCTCTCGCGAGGTCGCTTCTCTTTGTATACGCCATTGTAGCACGTGTGTAGCCCTACTCGTAAGGGCCATGATGACTTGACGTCATCCCCACCTTCCTCCAGTTTATCACTGGCAGTCTCCTTTGAGTTCCCGACCGAATCGCTGGCAACAAAGGATAAGGGTTGCGCTCGTTGCGGGACTTAACCCAACATTTCACAACACGAGCTGACGACAGCCATGCAGCACCTGTCTCAGAGCTCCCGAAGGCACCAAGGCATCTCTGCCAAGTTCTCTGGATGTCAAGAGTAGGTAAGGTTCTTCGCGTTGCATCGAATTAAACCACATGCTCCACCGCTTGTGCGGGCCCCCGTCAATTCATTTGAGTTTTAACCTTGCGGCCGTACTCCCCAGGCGGTCGATTTAACGCGTTAGCTCCGGAAGCCACGCCTCAAGGGCACAACCTCCAAATCGACATCGTTTACAGCGTGGACTACCAGGGTATCTAATCCTGTTTGCTCCCCACGCTTTCGCACCTGAGCGTCAGTCTTTGTCCAGGGGGCCGCCTTCGCCACCGGTATTCCTCCAGATCTCTACGCATTTCACCGCTACACCTGGAATTCTACCCCCCTCTACAAGACTCTAGCCTGCCAGTTTCAAATGCAGTTCCCAAGTTAAGCTCGGGGATTTCACATCTGACTTAACAAACCGCCTGCGTGCGCTTTACGCCCAGTCATTCCGATTAACGCTTGCACCCTCCGTATTACCGCGGCTGCTGGCACGGAGTTAGCCGGTGCTTCTTCTGCGGGTAACGTCAATCGATGAGAGTATTAATCTCATCGCCTTCCTCCCCGCTGAAAGTGCTTTACAACCCGAAGGCCTTCTTCACACACGCGGCATGGCTGCATCAGGCTTGCGCCCATTGTGCAATATTCCCCACTGCTGCCTCCCGTAGGAGTCTGGACCGTGTCTCAGTTCCAGTGTGGCTGGTCATCCTCTCAGACCAGCTAGGGATCGTCGCCTTGGTGAGCCATTACCTCACCAACAAGCTAATCCCATCTGGGCACATCTGATGGCGCGAGGCCCGAAAGTCCCCCGCTTTGGTCCGTAGACGTTATGCGGTATTAGCTACCGTTTCCAGTAGTTATCCCCCTCCATCAGGCAGTTTCCCAGACATTACTCACCCGTCCGCCGCTCGTCACCCGAGGAGCAAGCTCCTCTGTGCTACCGCCCGACTTGCATGTGTTAGGCCTGCCGCCAGCGTTCAATCTGAGCCATGATCAAACTCTTCAATTTAAGATTGGTTTGATTTGCTGAACTCGTCAGCGATGCTCAAAGAATTAAAACTGTTTATTCGTAATGAATTTACTGTTGTTCACTCTTCAAGACTTTTTATATCGTCAAGATACGGTCTTGTGAGTGCCCACACAGATTGTCTGATTAAATTGTTAAAGAGCAGGGC